>JBILPY010000772.1:0-6807 GCA_044373575.1 Prosthecobacter sp.
TCGGTGAGGATGGACGGTGGTGTGTGGGATGGAATGCTCATGGCACTCACATCATACCAAACTCGATTTACCGGTGAAATGCCGCTGGAACCCTTGATTTATCAGCCTTCATGTCGCCTGACCCCGTTCTCCCGTTCTCCTGAGTATATCTGTAAGGAACTGAGGGAGTGGAGCCGGATGTGGATTCATGGTTATTGTTTTGTGGTCCAAGAAAGGTCGCATCGTCTGCACATCCATGTCTGCTCATAAATGGGTTGAGTTTCGGGAACGTCCTCGTTCTCTTTGGTAGTGCCAACTAGATTGCCACTACTGTCGAAATGCTTGCTAACACGTTCGCGTCGCCTAGTAACGGTTCGCTCTCCAACGGCTTCGCAATAGACACTATCGATGCGCCAACGGTGTGCCCCGCAGCTCTTGCATCGGCCCGAGAAGTGGTAAAATAGGTGGCAACACAAAAAGATGGCCAAAGAGAATGGCGCGCCGTCAATCGGTTCTATTGTTGGAGGTCGATTGTTTAGATATACTATACCACCAAGAACAGCGCCGCCAGCAAGCAGGGAAACAGAGAGCGTAGCGAGAGAATAGAGAGGGTCGCTCCACCACCCCTTCAAATACCCATATGCAAAGCGGAGGACGACAAGGCCGAGAATGCCAAGAATGAAGAATTGGCCGGGGGTAGCGTTGCGAAATTCTGAAAGTGAATGAAATGATGGCAGTAAAGGCGTGGATGACATGGTGTTGAGACCTTAGCAGAAGAGTTCACTTTTTAGTGCATGGGCCTCGCTGGTTTAGGTGAAGACATGCAAAAAGAGACATCTCAACGTCAGCCGCTCCCCATAGCTTTCCTGTGGGAAGTTGAACCCCTGCTGCGCTTAAATGACGGGCCACTGCACAACAATCTGTAGAAAGCTTTTGGTAGCCTAAAGGAGTGAAGGGATAGCCGAGGCTTTTGGATAGCAAGCGGTCGAGAACTGGGTAAGTGTCTGGGCGGTATAAAGCGGAGGTGCTTGGACGCGAAAGACGGCGTGCCGAGGCCGGATAAATGGTTCAGAGATACCAGCGCAGAAGCAGCGGGCTGGGCGCAATCACGGCCAAGAATGGTGCCTTTGAATCGAGTAGCGATCTCGTGTGCAGTGTTCCTGTTAAGGATGCGCCCAGCTATGCCCGCGTAGCCTCCCCAGCGACAAACGGCACGAATAAATGTCTCTAGCTGTGGAAACAGAAATCCCGCCGTAAGAAGGGAAGCTCCGTCATGTTCGAGTTGTTGCGTGCCCGGGACTTGTTGGAGATGATATGCGTGCCAACGAGGGAAGTCCGCAAATGAAACGGACATTCTGCATGCAATGACGCTGTTGTTTTCGGTTGTTATTGGCATGGCGCAGGGTTTCTCCAAAGAAGGCGGGCCTTTCGGCCCGCCGTTGAGTGAGATGTGAACGAGTTGGAAAACTCGTTTTACATCACTGACACGCCTCGCAAGTCCCGCCGTTGCGCATGGCTTCGATGCTGCAGGCTTGGGCTTCTTCGGCGGTGAACTCGCGTTTGGTGGCGATGTTTTGGCCGACGATGCCGCGCATTTCTTTTTCGACTTCGGCGGTGCTCTTTTCGATGTTCGAGGCGCTGCGGGTGCGGAGGTAGTAGGTGGTTTTGAGTCCTTTTCTCCAGGCTCCGCGATACATGTGGCTGAGGGTGCTCATTTCGGTGCCGCCGAAGAAGAGGTTCACGCTCTGGCTCTGATCGATCCACTTCTGACGACGGGCGGCGGCATCGATGAGCCAGGCCCAGTCGATGCTGAAGGCGGTGGCGTAGCGGCGCTTGAGATCGACGGGGATCTCTTCGATTGCGTCGATCTCGCCGTCCATGTACTTGAGCTTGTTCTGGATCTCGTCGGTCCAGAGGCCGCGCTTTTTGAGGTCGCGGATGAGGTAGGGATTGAGGACCATGAAGTCGCCGGAGAGGTTGGACTTCACGAGCATGTTGCTCATGAGAGGCTCGATGCAGGGGCTGGAGCCCATGATGTTTGAAATCGTGGCGGTGGGGGCGATGGCGATGACGTTGCTGTTACGCATGCCCTGCTTGGCGATCTTGGCGCGGAGGCCGGACCAGTCCATTTTACCACCGCGTGGGACGTCGATCTCGAGGCCGCGCTCCTGGGCGAGGAGGTCGAGGGTGTCCTGGGGGAGGAGGCCGCGATCCCATTTGCTGCCTTTATACGTGGAGTAGGTGCCACGCTCGGCGGCGAGGTCGGAGGAGGCCTCGTAGGCGTAGTAGGCGACGGCTTCCATGATCTCGTCATTGAACTCGACGGCTTCCTTCGACGCGAAGGCGATGCCTTTGCGGTAGAGGGCGTATTGGAGTCCCATGACGCCGAGACCGATGGGGCGGTGACGGCTGTTGGCGGTCTTGGCGGCGTCGGTGGGGTAGAAGTTGATGTCGATGACGTTGTCCAACATGCGGACGGCGACGCGGATGGTCTCGCGGAGCTTGGCGTGATCAATGCCGCCGGAGTCGTCGAGATGGCTGTCGATGAGGATGGAGCCGAGATTGCAGACGGCGGTTTCGTCAGCGGAGGTGTTCAGGGTGATCTCGGTGCAGAGATTGGAGCTGTGGATGACGCCGACGTGGTCCTGCGGGCTGCGGACATTGCAGGGATCTTTGAAGGTGACCCAGGGATGACCGGTCTCGAAGATGGACTTGAGCATCTTTTTCCAGAGGTCGATGGCGGGGATCTCGCGGCCGAAGATTTTGCCGGTCTTGGCGAGGGCTTCGTACTCGACGTAGCGCTTTTCAAAGGCGGAGCCGTAGAGCTCGTGAAGGTCGGCGACTTCGTTGGCGCGGAAGAGGGTCCAGCCTTCGCGGGACTCCATGCGCTTCATGAAGAGGTCGGGGATCCAGTTGGCGGTATTGAGGTCGTGGGTGCGGCGGCGTTCGTCGCCGGTGTTCACACGGAGCTGGAGGAAGTCTTCGATGTCGTTGTGCCAGACTTCGAGGTAGGCGCAGCCGGAGCCACGGCGTTTGCCGCCCTGATTGACGGCGATGAGCTGGTCATTGTGCAGCTTCAGGAAAGGGATGACGCCCTGGGATTCGCCGTTGGTGCCTTTGATATAACCGCCGGTGCCACGGACGCTGGTCCAGGAGCCGCCGAGACCGCCCGCCCATTTGGAAAGGAAGGCATTTTCGGCGATGCCACGGATCATGATGGACTCGATGCTGTCATCCACTTTGTAGAGGTAGCAGGAGGAGAGCTGGCTGTGGTGGGTGCCGCTATTAAAGAGGGTGGGCGTGCTGGAGCAGAAGCGGCGGCCTTTGTACATCTTATAGATGCCGATGATCTTGTCTTCGGGGTTGCCGTCTTTTTCGCCGACATTGAGACCCATGGCGACGCGCATCCAGAAGAGCTGGGGCGTTTCGAGGCGCTTGGCGGGTTTGACCTTCTTATCGACGATGAGGTAGCGGTCGTAGAGGGTCTGGATGCCGAGGAAGTCGAAGTCCATGTCGGCGGCGGGATCGAGAGCGTCGGCGAGTTTGTCGAGGTCGAACTCGAGGAGGCGGGGATTGTAGCGGTCGATCTCGACACCACGGGTGAGATTGCGGCGGAAGGCGCGGCGGTGGAAGTCGCGGAGGGCTTCGATGCCGTCGCGGACGATGTCCCAGCCGAGGACTTCCTCATAAATGTAGCTGAGGCGGATGCGGGCGGCGAACTTGGCGAAGTCGGCGTCCTTCTGCATGAGCGTCTTCGCATTCAGAATGACGGTCTGGCGGAGGTTCTCGATGGAGATGTCGCTGTTCAGAGAGCGGCGGAGTTCCATCTCGATCTCATTGCGCGGGATGCAGAGGTCGAGGCCGAGGATGGCGAAGTCGATGCGCTTTTTGAGGTCGGCACCATCCCAGAGGAAGGATTTGCCGTCGGGAGTTTTGACGAGGATGAGGGCCTGCTGCTGCTCGCTGTCCTGCTCATTCATGATGGCGGCCTGCTCTTCTTCGGCCTCGCGCATTTTGGAGCGAAGGGCGCGGTACTGGATGTAGGCGCGGGCGACTTTGAAGAAGCCCTGCTTCATGAGCTCCTCTTCGACGAGGTTCTGGACGTCTTCGATGTGGACGAACTGTTTGTTTTCGGAAACGATGGCGCTGCTGACGGTCTCGGCGACCTGGACGGCTGGGGAGGAATCAAGTTCGAGGGAGAGGAAGGCCTTGCGGACGGCGATCTCGATCTTGTTGTGGTTCCAGGGGACGAGCTGGCCGCTGCGGCGGATGACTTTGGTATTCACGATAAGGGGCTGCGGGGTGGCGCTGTCGGCAAAGGGGTCGTATTCGGCGTTGTGTTTGCGCTTTTCAGCGAGGGTGCGGGCGACGTCGTGGGCGTTGTTTTTTACCAAGGCACGCTCGATGCAATGATGGATGTCCCGCGCGCTGAGGGCGGCTGCTTTGCCACTCCCGTCGGCAAGCTGCGTGGTGCGCTGGTGGAGTTCCTCGGCGACGGCGCGCGCGATGGTCTGCACGAGCTGGCGGTTGGTGTCATTGTAGATGTCGCCTTCCTTTTTGCGGGCCAGGAAGAGGTCGGTCAGGGTGCTGCCGATGGTGTCGGCGATCTCACCCATGTCGAAGTCACGCTCGGCACCGCCGACGTTGACTTTGATGGCGCTGGGGGTGGGAGCGGTGGTGACTCCGGCGGCCAGGGCGCTCCAGTCGAAACGGGGCTTCTGGTCTTTCGGAGTTTTAGTAACGGTGCGGAGGACTTTGTCTTCTTGGAGAAGGTTGGCGATCATGGCGGGAGCGGGCTTGGGAGTGACTTTGCTTAACTGATGCGGGGTATTTTAGAGGAAAGAAAACCCGCACCGCTGGGGGGAGCGTCGGCGCAGACTTTCGGGAGCGGAAATTTACAGGTCGTCGTCGGAGCTTTGGGTAAGGGCGGAAGACTTTTGGTAATCCGTGACCTTGCCTTCAAAGAAATTCTGTTCCTTGCGGAGATCCATCATCTCGGCCAGCCAAGGGAGCGGATTGGTGGCGCCGGGGCTCAGAGCAGGCAAACCACAGCCGGCGAGGCGGCGGTCGGCGATGAAGTCGATGTACTGGCAGAATTCATCGGCGCTGAGGCCGACGGCATTCACGGGCAGGCAGTCGCGGATGAACTCTTTTTCCAGGGTGACGGCCTCGCGCATGGTGTTGACGAGTTCTTCGCGGAATTCAGGGGTCCAGAGGTCGGGGTTTTCCTCGACGAGGTCCATGAAGAGATTGCGGAAGACTTCGATGTGGTTGGATTCATCCCGCAGGGTGTAGCGGAACATCTGGCCGATGCCGGGGAATTTGTTCTGGCGGTAGAGGGCCAGGATCATGCCGAAGAGGCCGTAGAACTGGGTGCCCTCCATGCACTGACCGAACATGAAGATGTTGCGGGCGAGGAGCTGCTTGTTTTCCAGCTTCGTGAGGTCGAGGTCGCGGCGCATGTTGCCGGAGATGCTGGTGACGAACTCGTTCTTCTTCACGATGGTCGGGATCTGCTCGAACATGGCCTCGCACTCATGCGGGTTGATTCCCAAAGATGAGATCATGTAGAGCAACGAGTCCGCATGGATGTTTTCTTCGTGAGCGTGGCGTCCGAGCACGAGTTTGAGCTCGGGAGCGGTGACGAGTTCGCGCACGACGTGCTGGATATTGTCGCCGACGATGCCTTCCGCCGCGCTGAAATAGCCGATGCCCATCATGATGATCCAGCGCTCGTTCTGGCTGATTTCGTTGGAGCGCCATTGCTCCACGTCCTTCTGCATCTGGATGTCCTCAGGCTCCCAGTGGTTGGCCTTCATGGTGCGATACAGGTCATAGGCCCACTGATATTTCAGCGGCAGCAGATTGAAGCACATGCTCTTTCGGCCATTGATGACCATCTTGGAGGAGAAGGCAGCTTCAGCTTTATCATGATCGAGCGGGAACTCGCGGTTGCCAATCTTGTAGGTCTTTTCCATGTCGTTCGGGAGAGGTGATTCGAGAAAGTTAAAGGTTCGCTCAAATTGGTAGTAAACACCAGATGTTGCGCGAGCCGGTTGAGAGAATGCACAATATCTTGTGTGTGGTCGAGATGTTTTTACCCTACCCATTGTGTCGGGAACGTTTCACATCGCATTGGCGGGTGTTCCACGGCCAAAACTTTTTTCGGAGGCCAAAGTGGCAGTTCTTGGCTATAATTTTGAGAATGGTTTCAACTCTGAGGGAAGTAGTTCAAAACCAGCGATTTGTGAATAACGGGGTCCTTTATTGGCCTTCTGGGCTCAGATATGCGGAAAAATACCAGACTTGTTCACAAAAAGCCGAGTTGCTGCACTTGTGCTGATATTCGTCGATTTATACCCAAAATACCCCTCCGAGGTGTTTTCCAGGGCTTGTAGAACATTTTATCAGCCGGTGGAGACAATCAGCGCTGTTTTAACCAATGTTGGGCTGCCAACCAAAGCAGAACAGGCACGACAGCGCTCAACAACACAGCCGCCGTTGGGCTGGTTTTCCCAAGCGCGCCGATGGCGGCAAAGGCAAAGCCCACTGGCAGCGAACCACAAGCAAGGGAGATGAGGTAGGTGCGAAGGTTCATTTTCACCAAACCCGCGAGGCAGGCGATGGCCTCCGGCAGCACGGGCATCCAGCGAGAAAG
Organism: Prosthecobacter sp.; assembly: GCA_044373575.1. Taxonomy (GTDB): domain Bacteria; phylum Verrucomicrobiota; class Verrucomicrobiia; order Verrucomicrobiales; family Verrucomicrobiaceae; genus Prosthecobacter. The sequence goes on from JBILPY010000772.1 coordinate 6,638, forward strand.
AGCCACCAGCCAGCCACCACGCCGGGCGAAAAGCACCTCACCGCGGCGAAGCGACTTCTCGCCTGCGAGCCAGAGTGCAGCGGGCCGTCCTAACCAACGGCAGGCGAAGTAAGCAGTGAGACCCGCCAAAAACGCGCCCACCGAAGCGAGCAGACCGCCGATGAACCAGC
>JBILPY010000217.1:0-6804 GCA_044373575.1 Prosthecobacter sp.
CGACCTGTCAGGCGCTGAAAGCGCTGGCGCTGTGCGGTGAGTTGCCGACCATGGGCGCGGAGTGATTGAGCATCAGACATCGCTGGCTACCCATTCCCTCATGAAGCTTCACCTCTGCTTAACCCTGCTGCTCATCACCGCCGTCAACTTTGCTGGCGAGGCCAAGACGGTCCGTATCCTCACCATCGGTAACAGCTTCTCGGCGAATGCCACGAGGCATCTCGGCGATCTCGCTAAAGCAGGCGGACACACACTCATTCATCGACCACTCGTGATCGGTGGCGCATCATTCCAAGTGCATGCGGAGAAGGCGCAGAAGAACGAGGCCAATCCGAAGGACAAAGCAGGTCTCTACACGAGCGGCCGCGGCTTGAAGGATAACCTCACGACAGACAAGTGGGACTACGTCACGATCCAGCAGGCGAGCATCAAGAGCCACGACTTCAGCACCTATCAGCCTCATGCTGGTTGGCTGCGCGAATACATCACCAAACACGCGCCGCAGGCGAAGCTGCTAGTGCATCAGACCTGGGCGTATCGGAAAGATGATCCGCGCTTTACCAAGCCCTCAGACAAACCAGGTGAACCTAAAACGCAGGAGGAGATGTATCGGGGACTGACCGCCGCCTACGACAAGATCGCCGCTGAATTGGGCGGGAAGGTGATTCCAGTGGGCGATGCGCTTTTCATGGCCGACACGAATGCGACTTGGGGCTATCAAATCGACACCTCGTTTGATCCCAAGACCGCAAAGCATCCCGCCTTGCCGAACCAAAGTCACTCGCTGCACGTCGGCTGGCGCTGGGCAAAGTCGAAGGACGGCAAAAAGACTACGCTGGGCATGGACGGCCATCACGCGAACACAGCGGGTGAGTATCTCGGTGCCTGCGTGTGGTATGAGATGCTGTTTGGCGAAAGCGCCGTCGGGAACAGCTACCTCCCCAAAGGTTTCGATGCCACCTACGCGCGGTTTTTGCAGGAGACGGCGCACGAGGCCGTGCAGGCAAGGGCGAAATGAGTGTCCAAAACGCGTTCTAGCAGGCCTTAATTAAGTCATGACGCGCATCCTAGCCTGCCTTTTTCTTTTCACTTTGTCCGCCAACGCTGCCACAGAGGCGGATGTCATCGTGTATGGAGCCACACCGGGCGGATTCTGCGCGGCCATCGCGGCGGCGCGTGAAGGCGCGTCGGTGATCCTGCTGGAGCCGACGGCTCACGTGGGCGGCGTGAACACGGGCGGGCTTTGCTTCAGCGACTCGAATCAAACAGTGCGCAGCACGGTGCTGGGGCTCTTTGAAGAATGGCATGCACGCGTCGAGAAAGACTATCAGCAGCGAGGCGTCGAATTGCCCTACAAGGTGAGCGTGAAGGATCACACGCACTGGACTTACGAGCCGCACGTCGCAGCAAAAATCACGAAGGAGATGCTCGATGAAGCAGGCGTGAAGGTGCTGACGAAGCGCGTGCTCAAGTCAGCGATCAAAGACGGCACGCACGTCACACAGCTCACGACCAGTGAAGGTGAGTTTGCAGCCAAGATGTTCATCGACGGCACTTACGAGGGCGATCTCATGGCCGCAGCAGGCGTGAGCTGGACGATTGGTCGCGAGGGCCGAAAGGAGTTCGGTGAGTCGCTGGCTGGAAAGCAGTATCCGAAGAAGAAAATGATGATGTCCGGGCTCGGAGCCGATGGCAAGCCGCTGCCCTTCATCACCACGACCGATGCTGGTCCCGAGGAAGACGGCGACAAGAATGTGATGATCTATAGCTTCCGCCTCTGCGTGACGAAAGACCCGGCGAATCGCGTTCCGTTTCCGAAGCCCGCGAACTACGATCCCGCGCGATTCGAGATCGTGCGGCGATACTTTGCCCAGGAGAAGCGCCCGCATTTGCTATGGGATCTGTATCCGCTGCCGGGAAACAAATTCGACGCCAACAACGGCATCGGAAAACAGTTCTCCATGGGCCTGATGGGAGCATGCAATGGCTGGAGCGAGGCGGATGAAGCGGGCCGCGCGAAGATCTGGGAGGCGCACAAACAATACACTCTGGAGATGCATCACTTCCTCAGCACCGATCCCGCCGTGCCTGCGGCGATTCGCCAGCAATATGCGGAGATCGGCCTCTGCAAAGATGAGTTTGCCGATTACGACCATTGGTCGCCTCAGCTCTACGTCCGCGAAGGGCGGCGCATGATCGGCGAAGACATCGTCTCGCAGAAAGACATTATGCAGCAACCACAGAAGGACGACCCCATCGTCGTGTCGTCGTTCCCCATCGACTCGCACGACTGCCAGCGTGTGGGCACTGCAAAGTTTGTGATCAATGAAGGAACCATCATGCCGGTCCGTGTCCCCGGTCGCGAACATGGTTATGCTTATCACATCCCGTATCGCGCCATCACGCCGAAAGCCGCCGAGTGCGCGAACTTGCTCGTGCCCGTGGCGCTGTCCTCCACCCACGTCGGCATCTCTTCGGTCCGGGTGGAGCCGACGTGGATGATCCTCGGCCAGAGCGCCGGCATTGCTGCGGCGATGAGTGCCAAACAAAACATCACCGTGCAAAAGCTGCCGTATCCGGCGCTGCGTGAGCGATTGCTCGCACAAAAGCAGGTACTCGATCTTCCAGTTCTCGCCGAGCTGCCACCGAAGCCGAAAGGCGCGATGAACATCGATCCCAAAACGCTTCCTGACATCGTGCTCGATGACACGCAGGCCGAACTGAAAGGCGAATGGAGCCACTCCTCAGGATTCAAGCCGCACATCGGCACCGGCTATCTGCACGACGACAAACGCGGCGACGGCCAGTCCATTGCCATCTTCCGATTCAAAGCTCCGAAGCCTGGCCCATACGAGCTGCTCATGGCCTACTCCGCCCATGAGTCGCGAGCGACTAAAGTACCGCTCACTATCGAAAGCGGCGGTCACACGACTCAGCTCACCGTTGATCAAACCCAGCCGCTCCCTGCTGGTAAGGCATTCCGCAGCATCGGCACGCTTGAGTTGGATGGCGACACCACCATCAGGATCACCAACCAAGAAACGGATGGCTTTGTCATTCTCGACAGTTTGCAGCTAATCGAGCGCAAGGATTGATTCTTGCCGCCTCGCGAATGCATGACATGGAAGAGTCATGTTCAGGACCGTCTGCTTTTTCTTTCTCGTTTCTTCCCTTTCCGCCGCCGACCTTACGCTCAAGCCCGGCAACCTCGCCGCCGTGCTCGAACAGGCTCGCAAGGCTCCCAAACCGGTGCGTATCGTCGTCGAGGACGGCGTGCATCCGATCATGGAAACGATCACCCTCGGCAAAGACGACTCGCAGGTGACGTGGAGCGGCAAGAACGCCGTCTTCATGGCTGGCAAGCCGATCACCGGCTGGATCAAAGACGGATCGATGTGGAAAGCTACGCTGCCGGACAAAACGTGGAAGTTTGAGCAGCTGTGGATCAATGGCCGCCGAGCTACGTTGGCTCGCTCGCCGAACAAAGGATTCCATCACATCACCGAGGCCGTCGGCGCGGGTGTGTTCCCGGATTTGAAGGAGAACATGAACTTCCACGCCTTCAGCATTCCTGCGGAGCAGTTCGAGGTGCTCAAAGGCATCCCGCGGGCCGAGCGCGACGACGTTTTGCTCACGGTGACGCATGCCTGGGCCGTGGGGCAGTGTCGCATCAAGGCGCTGAATGACGAAGCCCTCGCTGTGCAGATCAAAGGCCGGGCGCGGTATCCTTTTGTCGAGTTCGAGCCGGATCAGCGCTTCTGGATGGAAAACTGCCGCGTCGCGCTGGATGCGCCGGGCGAGTGGTTTCTCGACAAGGCGAAGGGCGAGGTACTCTACTTGCCATTGCCCGGAGAGGACATGACGAAAGCGGAAGTCATCGCGCCAGTGGTGGAGAAATTCATCGTGATGAAGGGCGCTCACGACGTGCGCTTTGAAGGCATCTCCTTTCAATACAGCCAGCATCTGTATCCCGCAGACGGTTTGCACGACGGCCAAGCTGCGACGACTAGCGATGGCTGCATCGAGATCGAGGACTCGTGCGGTATTCACTTTGAAAATTGCGAGATCGCACACACCGGTCTGCATGGCATCTGGTTCAAAAACGGCTGCGCAGACTCCTCGGTGAAGCATTGCCACCTCCACGACCTCGGCGGCGGCGGTGTGTATGCCGGCGAAACGGCTCGGCCTAATGAAGGGCGCGTGAATCATCACATCGTCGTCGATGACTGCATCATTCAGCACGGCGGGTGTCTGCATCCGAGCGCCTGTGGCGTGGTCTTTACGCACACGCAGCGCTGCGCGGTCACGCATTGCGACATCGCTGACTTTTATTACACCGGCATCAGCGCCGGATGGAACTGGGGCTACGGCGACACCGCTTCGCGCGAGACGCTCGTCGAGAACAACCACATCCATCATCTCGGCTGGGCGTATTTGAGCGACATGGGCGGCTTTTACGGTCTCGGCACCTCGCCGGGCACGATCATTCGCGGCAATCACGTCCACCACATCGCCAGCCATCGCTACGGCGGCTGGGGGCTCTACAATGACGAGGGCGCCACCGACACGCTGATGGAAAACAACCTAGTGCACGACACCTGGAACGCGGGCTTTCACCAGCACTACGGCTACTTCAACACCGTGCGGAACAATATCTTCGCCTTTGGCAACTCCGCGCAGATTCAGGCCTCACGAAACGAGGCACGGCTGCGCTTCCGCTACATGAACAACATCGTCGTGTGGGACCCCGCGTCGCCGCTGCTCGATGGCGGCGAGTGGAACTGGAAGTTCTTCGACAAGATCGATCGCGGCGATCCCAAGGACAGCCTCATCTTCCGCAAAAACCTCTACTGGCCCACCGACGGCAAAATCCCCGCCAAACTCACCAAAAGCCACTTTGCCTGGGATGAATGGCGCAAGATGGGCCGCGACAAAGAAAGCCAGTTTGCCGACCCGATGTTCGAAAACCTCGCGAAACGCGATTTCCGCCTCAAACCCGGCTCACCGGCCGAAAAGCTCGGTTTCAAGCCCTGGGACCTCACCTTGGCCGGCGTCCGCAAATCCGACGCCGCATGGCACACGCTCGCGGCAAAGGGTCACGACTACCCGAACTGGCAAACCGATGCCAAACCATGGCCCGCTCCGCCCTACAAAGTCGATCAGAGCTTCGAGCGTGCCTCTCTCGGCACGCTCGGCATTCGCAACGCCAAGTATGAACGCGAAAACAAAGGCGAGAGCATCGGTGTCACCGATGAAACCGGCTCACCCATCGGCGGAGACTCCAAACGCAGCCTCAAGGTGCAGGACGTGCCCGGTTTGAAGCACAGCTACGATCCGGTGCTCGATATCTACCCCAAGTGGGCGGAGTCCGGCAGCTACCACGTGAGCTTTGACATCATGGCTCAGCCCGGTGCCGACTGGTTCTTCGAGATGCGCAACAAAGGCGGCGAGTTCGCCGCTGGCCCCTACCTGCGCTGGCAGAAAGGCGCGCTCATCGCCAACAACAGCACCAGCCAGAACCTCGCCGACGTGAAACCCGGCGAATGGATCCGCATCGAAATCACCGCCACCACCGGAGCCTCGAAGTATGACGTCACGCTCACCCGGCAAGACGGCACCAAGACCGAATGCAAAGCCATCCCCTGCAAACCCACCTGGGACACCGCCACCTACCTCCTCTTCAGCGCCCTCGGCACCACGAAGACAGCGTTCTTCATTGATAACGTGAAGCTGGAGGCGGCTGGAAACTAACCTCTCACCTGATGATGAAATCTCGTACCCTACTGCTCCTCCTGACAGCTTCTCTTCAAGCCGCCGAACCTGGCATCACGGTCACGAGCACACCGGGTCTCGTCGCCTTCTGGGACTTTGTGAAGCGTGAGCCGGAAGGCCAAAAGCGTTTCACCGCGCATGTGCCTGCTGGAGCCACCACGGACTACCCTCTCGATGCATCGAACTACATCAAGGACTACTGGGGCGCGGGGCGTGAGGCGACGTATGCGGATTTTCCGTTGCTGGGGCGCGGGCCGTTTGGGGATGCCATCCGCATCGTCAAAGAGACCGCCCCGGATTTCCGCCCCTTCCTCTTCGTGCCGCGTTCGCGACTGCACGACACACCGCTCGACATCAAAGGTGCGGGGAAGTCGGTCACGGTGGTCGTGTGGGCCATTCGCGAGAGCGGGAATCACGCGCTGGCGGGCATTTGGCATGAAGGCACCGATTTGAAGGAGAAGAGCACGACCAGCATCGCCAAGGTGGAGCGCGGGCAGCGTCAATACGCGCTCTTTGCCGGGCTGAACAAGCAGGGTAGCGCCTGCGGTCATGTATCGGAGAACGGCGCGAGTTCCTTCCTGAACAAATATGCGCTCCACAAGTGCAACTCCGTCGAGCAATCGCCCGAAGTGCCCGCCGATTCACCTGCCGAGGTGCTCGATAAGTCATGGCAGTGCGTTGCGATGACCTTTGATCATCAAAAAGATGAACTCACAGGCTGGCTCAATGGCGTCTCGGGCGACCGCTGGCTCGATCAGCCAAAGAAAGACAAACTCATCTCCTCCGCCTACAATGCCTACATGCAGGGCCACTACGCGAAGCTGCCTGGCAAACAAGACGGTGAGGACGAAACCTTCCCCAAAGATCAATACTACAACCCTCCCGAAGCCGAGCCGCTGAGCGTGAAAGTGCTCCGCGAGTCCGCCGATGAACGCGTCGAGCTGCGCGAGCATCGCTTCACCAAGATCGAAGTCACCCTGCGTGGCGGAAAAGAGGCCGCTCGTGATCTCGTGGCGCTGCGCCTGAATCCGT
>JBILPY010000218.1:0-6791 GCA_044373575.1 Prosthecobacter sp.
CGCACCGGATCATCCGCTGCTCTTCCGCATCGCCACCAGTCGCCTCGCCATCACCCAGACGGGAGTTTTGGATCTCCAGGGCTCGCTCGAACCGCTCTGGATGGCGGGCAATGAACCCGTGCTGGCCGCTGGCGACGTGAACGGGCAGCGGTTGGTCGTGACCACCTTTTCCCCGGCCCGCTCGGAGCAGCTCGCCCTGCTTCCTGCCTTCCCATTGCTGCTAGGCAACGCGCTCTATTGGTGCGCCGAAAACAGCGATGCCGTCTCCGACATGCGTGCCCTGCATCCCGGCGATCTCCTGACCGAGCCCGGCATCGTCGAATGGACCGAGTGGGACGGCAGCCAGTTCCTCGAAAGCAGTGATCAGGCGGGCAACGGCCTGCTCGCCATCCAGCGCCTCGGTGCATGGAAAACGACTGAACGCAGCGGCATCAGCGTGCTCGCCTCGCTTTCCGAAACGGATCTCCCCGCGCTAACCAACGAAGCCAGCACGATCGCCCAGCCGAACCTTCCAAAGATCACCGCCAACGCCGGCATCAGCGACTGGCCACGACTCCTGATCTGGTTCGCCCTGGCGATCCTGCTGCTGGAAAGCTTCCTGTTTCACCGCAAGGCGGTGTTTTAAGAGCGACTACTCCGCTGCTGGAGCTGCCGCTGGCGCGTCTTCCTTCTTCTTTTCCTTCCAGGTGCTCTGGACATAAAGCTCGCGGAGCTGCTTGAAGTCCACGTTCGTCGGGCTGTCGGTCATGAGATCGCAGGCCTTGTTGTTTTTCGGGAAGGCGATGACCTCGCGGATGCTGTTTTCACCCGCCACGAGCATGGCGATGCGGTCCAGACCGAGGGCGAGACCACCGTGCGGAGGGGCACCGAATTTGAAGGCTTCGAGGATGTGGCGGAACTTGATCTGCTGCTCTTCGGGCGTGACGCCGAGGACGCTGAACATCTTCGCCTGGAGATCGCTTTCGTGGATTCGGATGGAGCCGCCGCCGAGTTCGTAGCCGTTCAAAACGACGTCCTAGGCTTCTGCGCGGACCTTGCCGTATTCACCGGCGTCCAGGAGCGGCACGTCTTCGGCTTTCGGGCGGGTGAAGGGATGATGCACGGCCACCCAGCTCTGATCTTCAGGGCTGTAGGCGAGCAGCGGGAAGTCCACGACCCAGAGGAAGTTCAGCAAAGGAGGAACGCTGATCCCATGACCAGTGCCACCCGCATTCATGTCATCTACAATTGCTTGGTTCTGTCTCTTGAAATGGTCGATTTCGATAACGTCGGTCATGTCAGCGATCTCGGTGCGGACCTTGCCGAGGATGTTGCAGGCGTCATCCCAGGTGCCAGCATAGAAAAAGACGATGTCGTTTTCTTCGACGCCGAGTTTGGCGATGAGCGCCTTTTGCTCCTCTTCGCCAAAGAACTTCCACAGCGGGCTCTTGTATTCGAGTACGCCCGCTTCATTGCGCTCCACCTTGATGAAGGCGAGCTGCTTCACCTTCATGCCGGCCTGGATGGCCAGCTCGTTCAGGCGGATCATCTGACCGGTGGTGATACCGGCGAAACCTTTGGCGTTGATGGCACGGACCACACCGCCGTTTTCCAACGTGCTGCGGAAAATCTTGAAGCCGCTGTTGGCGAAGACATCCGCCATATCGACGATCTCATTGCCATAGCGCGTGTCTGGCTTGTCCACGCCGTAGCGGTCCATCGCTTCTTGATAAGTCATGCGTTGGAAGGGCAACGGAATGTCCACGCCTTGTCCGGCTTTGAACATGCTAGCGAGCAAACCTTCCACCAGATTGATGATGTCGTTTTGCTGGATGAAGCTGGCCTCGATATCGATCTGCGTGAACTCAGGCTGGCGGTCGGCGCGCAGGTCTTCGTCGCGGAAGCAGCGGGCGATTTGGAAGTAGCGCTCCAGTCCGGCGACCATGAGCAATTGCTTGTACTGCTGCGGAGCCTGAGGCAGCGCGAAGAACTTGCTCGGGCTGAGGCGGGCGGGCACGAGGAAGTCGCGGGCACCTTCAGGCGTCGGGTTGCTGAGGATCGGAGTCTCCACTTCGATGAAGCCGTTGCCATCGAGGTAATTGCGGGCCGCTGTGGTGATCTTGTGGCGCTGGCGGATGTTCTTGTTCATGCGCTCGCGGCGCAGGTCGAGGTAGCGGTACTTCATCCGCATGTCCTCGTTGGAAAGCTCGCGATCCAGATGGAAAGGCAGCACGTCGGACTTGTTCAGCACTTTGAGCACGGTGCAGACGACTTCGACCACGCCGGTGCCGAGCTTCGTGTTCTCCGTGCCTTCGAGACGTTTCTCCACTCGGCCGGTGACTTGGATGACATCCTCCTCACGCAGCTCGTGGCTTTGCGCAGCGAGGTCAGCGTTCTCTTCCGGACGGAAGACCACCTGCGTCAGGCCCTCGCGGTCGCGCAGGTCCACGAAGATCACGCCACCGTGGTCACGGGCCGAATTGACCCAGCCGCTGAGCGTCACGTTTTGGCCGATGTGTTCGGCACGGATGGCGTTGCAGTGGAGGGAGCGGTAGTCGTTCGGGATCATGGCGGGTGGCGGAAAGGGGCGCGGATATTCGGGGGGAATGGCCGGAGTGCAAGCGTGGAAGGCCACTTCTGCAGGGTCAGGCTTCGGCTTCGTCAGGCGGGAAGCCGAGGCGGCGAGCGGCGAGTAGCATCAGTCGGGTAACGCCCCAGCCGACGAGCACGCCCATGGCCATGGACGGGGCGATGTCGCTGGGCCAGTGGGCCCCGCAATAGATGCGGGAGTAGGCCACGAGGGCGGCGAGGGCATAGAGGGCGATGCCCCAGCGGCGATGAAACAGGGCGATCACGGTGGCGAGCGCGAACATGTTCATGGTGTGGCTGCTGGGGAATGAATTACCTGTTTTCAGGCCGCGTGGCAGGCTGGGACGCTGCGTGGGCGGCACGAAGAGACGCATGGTGGCGGGTTTGGCATCGCCGAGATCCCGCACGGTCACGCCTTCGATGGCGCTGCGGGGACGCACACGGCCGATGGCATCCTTCAGGGTGTTCGAGATCACTCCATCCGCGATGCCGAGCGCTACGCCGACACAGAGGCAGAGCAGCACGCCGCGTGCGCGACCCCGCCAGAGCACGAGCAGCACGGCCAGCGCCATGAGTGGATACCATGCTTCCACGGCTGACACGGCGGGCATAAGCCAGTCGAGAGCGGGATGCGCCCAGTCGCGGTTGATGAGATGCAGGAGCGTGAGATCCCAGGAAATCATGGCTTGGCTGGCAAAGGTGCGGGGACGGGCGTCCAGCTCTTGAGGTTCCTGCCGAGGGAGACTTGAAACACGCGTGTCTTGTCCCCGAGCGGCACTTCCACGAGGCCCACTTTCTCGATGTTCTCGAAGCATTCAGCCACTTTCGGATTCACGACGCCGGAGCTGAAGATGAGCCCGTCATCGCCGAGGCGGGTTTCCACGCCGGGCCAGATTTCATACTGCGACATCGGATGCCCAGAGGGCTCCCAGCGATACACGCGGGGGTTCTGCGGCATGTTGAAGGCCATCTGCGCGGCATTGTAGCGATGCCCCAGCGCCATGACAAAGGTATGGTCAGGGCGCGGCACCTTGTCGAGGAACTTGCCCGCCTGCTCGCCCGTCTCACGCCAGCCACGCAGTTCGGCGAGTTTCTTGTGCCCTTTTAAACTGGTCAAAAAGACCACGGGGATGATGACGTGCGCCAGCAGGACCACGAGACCAGCCACACGAAGTGACCACTTCCGCCAGGCATGCATCCCCGCCAGCGGCAGGTGTCCGCTAAACCATGCTGAAACGAGGAGCAACGCAGGGAGCCAGAAGACGGCGGGCCAGTTCGGATTGATGCGCTGCCGCAGTGCCAACAGGGTGAAGACGATCAGTGCAGGAGCCGAACAGAGGAGCAGGTAGCGCTCACGCCGCCCCATTGTTTTCCAGCGGGTCATGCCGAACCAAAGAACGAGCACCATGGCCACCATGGTCACGGGCGAATACACCAGTGCCTGAATGCCCGGCCACTCCAGCGTGCGGGTGAGCCATTTGCCAAGGCCGAGGTCCTCGGTGTTAAAGTGATGGGCGGTATGCTCCAGCGTGATCCAGTGGTGCTGCTGCTGCCACCAGATCACCGGCGTCAGGAAGGCGGCACCGATGACGATGGCGATCCACAGGCGAGGATTGCGCAGCAGGGCGCGATCATCTTTGGAGATGATGGCAAAGGCCACCATGAGCACGGGGAAAACGAGCATCATCTGCTTGCTTAGCGTGCCGATGCCGATCACCACGGCGAGCGCCAGCCAGCGTGTCCAGCAGGCGGGTTTTTCCACCGCGAGCCAGAACAGCAGCAGCGCCAGCGACCAGCAGAGCAGCAGAGGTGCATCGATGGTGAGGAAGAGATTTAACCCCGTGTTTACCGGAGTCAGCAGCACCATGAGCGCGGTGATGAAGCCCGTGCGTGCATCGTAGAGCCGACGCATCAGCAGGAAGACCACGGCCATGGTCAAGGTGCCGAGCGTCAGCGCGCAGAGGCGGATGCCGATGTCACAGGCTCCGGTCATCCAGCCCACGATGCCCATGAGCCAGCCGATCATCGGCGGCTTGCTATAGTAGCCCCAGTCCGGCTGGCGGCCCCAGTCCCAGTAGTAGGCTTCATCGCCGGCGAGGTCGGCGTGGGCGCAGAAGAAGAGCGTGAAGAGCACGCGGAAGATGAAGACACCGGCTAGCAGTGCCCAGAACCGGCGGTTCCAGTTGGCGGAGGAGTCGTCGAGAGAAATCAAAGCGCCACGAGGCTAGGCCGCGTTCGCTGGCTGGCAACGGCCTCGTGGCGATTAATCATGCGAATGGAGCAGGATGCCCGCGATCTACTTTTTACTGGTCTCGGCATCGCGAGCCTGGGCGGCCTGGGGCCAGTCGAGGATGATGTTGTATTTGTAGATTCGCTCCTTCGGCAGGGTGGGAGCGGTCTTATTGTCGATCTTGTCATAGACATTCACCGGAGGGACCAGGACGGTGTCTTTGCCAAACAGGTAGTCCTGGTCTTCGACGATGGTGCGGTAGGCTTTGTTGAGGGCCAGCGCGCGCGCTGGCGAAGGCGTGATGAGATCATAGACATCGCGTGCCTTGGCCAGCTTGTCGGAGTCAGGGGTACCGTCGGCCTTAAACCAGCGGGCCTTCATCTCGTCGTTGTTGCGAAATTCGCTGCCACCCTCGACGCGGGAGAAATAGGTTTCGATTTCACCCTTGGTCTCTCCCTTGCTGGGAGCATCTGGCATGTCCTTCAGGCGGATGTAGCCCCAGCCTGTCGCGCCATCCATCTTGCGTGCGAAGCTAAAGGTTTTGTCGATGGTGGAGCCGACGGAGTTGTGGCAGCCCATGCAGGAGAAGTTCTCTTCATGAGTGAGGACGCGCAGACGGCCCCGGCGGTCTTCAATGAATCCTTGGATGGCCCAGCCGTTGCCGTTGTCCAGACCGTACTGGCCGATGCTGACATAGGCCGGCAGGTTACCCCTTTCTTTCTCCATGGCCTCAAGGTCATATTTCCGCGAATACATGCCTTTGATGTAGGCCTTGACTTTGCGCATGTAGCGCACTTCCTTCATGCGCGTGGAGACGCCGATGCTGCCTTCTGGCGAGACACCGATGTAGCGCACGGTATGCAGAAACTCCGTGCCCTCGGGATAAAGGTGAGTGTCGAGAAACTGAGGCTCCGCCGTTCCGACCCAGGAGGTGACTTTCTGAATGTCGGTGATGGTCTGGAGCTGGCCGTCGCCATCTAGATCCAGTCCGATTTCTTTTTCATCGACAGGCAGGGTGCCGATACGTTTCGTTCCTTTGATAGCGGCTTCGAGGATGGCGAGGTTCGCCCGATAAACATCTTTGGAATAGCTGCCGTCCTTGCGTGTGCGGTAGGCAGCTGGCAGGCGGATCATGACATCGTCGGTGGAGCCATTCGTCGGCCAGAAGGTGCTGGGGAAGGGCTTGTAGCTGAAGGCCACCCAGTGGCTGCCGTCTTTGGCGAAGCCGTGCTCATCGAAGGCTTCGGCACCGAGTTGGAGGTCCTTCAAATCGGGAATCCAGCCTTTGAACTCCTTCTCCTTCAGACGGCTGGCGAGCTCGGAGTAGTTGTTTTCAGAAACGTAGCGCAGGATTTCCTCGTCGCTGATGACCTCGGCGCGCTTGGAGCGGTCTTCAAAGAGGTTCTTCCAATGATTGATCATGCCTTCATCGCTGAAGCTGTAGGCCTCCTGGAGGTCGGCATCACTCATGACATTTTCCCGGCCTTCGATGGGGTCCTGATGGCAGACGTAGCAGGGATTGGAGCGGGCCTCGGTGCGGGTGTAACACTGGGACGGCACGACGGCCTCGCGGTTGAAGACCGTGTTGACTGGATGCGTGTCCGGCACGGGTGGCAGGACATCGTCCAAGTGGCGCAGGGCATCAAGAATCTCCTGATAGACGGGCGTTGATTCTTGGGCGTCGGCGACCAATGGCAGAATCAACAATGAGGCTAGAAGAAGCAATGTGGAGACGGAGAGATGACGCATCATGGGAAGAGGTTGAGAGTGGGCGCGGAACTGGTTGTGGAATCTGGATGACAGAGAGGAAGGGGCGGCCCCGTTTGGAACCGCCCCTTCAGGGATCACGAGTGAGCTGGATGGCTCATCTTGTGGCAAACGCGAGGATCACTGGTTGGTGATGAAGCGGAAGGCACCCTTGTTCAGGGCTTGGACGAAGCCGGTGTTTGGGATGCCGCTGAGGTTGAAGGACCAGACAGCGTCACCGAGACCG
>JBILPY010000219.1:0-6782 GCA_044373575.1 Prosthecobacter sp.
GAGCCGGTGATGTCGCCATGGAAGAAGAAGCTGCCGGTGTTGCTCGCATTGAAAGCGGTATCGGAGCCGAGAAACACGGGCGTGTTGATGTTGTAGATCAAAGGGGTGCCAGTGCCGGTGAGGTTCACGCTGGGCAGCGTGGTGCCGTTGTTGAGCAACGAAAAACTGCCACCGCTCACGCTGATCGTCGTCGCCGTCGAGGCGGTGCCTGCGAGCGTGAGATTGTTCATTTGGAAGGCACCACCGATGTCGTTGGTGGCTGTGGCCGTGACACCGCTGAGTGTTTGACCGGTGAAGAACTGCACGGAGGCTCCTCGCGAGCTTGTGGGGGTTACCGTAGCCTGCCAGTTCGTGCCGATGGACCAGTTGCCACTCGTGGTGCTGGTCCAGACGTGATTCACCGCAGCGGCGGAAAGGGAAATGCTGGCCGTGGTGCTCAAGCCGCCGAAATGCCGCGCGGTCATGCCACCCGCCAGCGAACTGATCGCCGCGCCATCGAGCACCGCACGACTCACCAGCAGGTCATCCAGCCCGCCATCGAACCAGCGCTGCTGCGCAAAGGTGGTGCTGGCATGGCCGCCGAAGACGAGCGGGCTGGTCAGGTTCAGCACGAGGGCGAAAGCGCTGTCTGTGCCGACGAGCGTGCCATTCAGATAAAGCGAGATGGCCGTGCCGTTGCGCACGACGGCGAAGTGATGCCACGCTCCGACGCTCACGCCCGTGGCGGCGATATCGACATCGAGCGCCGCTCCGACTGCGTTAAAGTGCTGCAAGCGCAGCGTGCTCTGACCCGCAGGGCAGTTCAGATACAGTTCGTCATTGCTGCCAAAGCCGTCGCCATCGCTGATGTGCCACACGATGTCGTCATTCGTCGTGTCGCGACGTTTGAACCAGCCCGCGACGCTCCAGTTGTCCGTGTTCCAGTTCAGCTCCGTGGTGGCGATCACACGCTGCACGCGTGCGCCGGTGGTGGTATTCTCGACGACATCGAGCGAGCGTGCGCCCTGCTGCGCGATCGCGGCTGGCTTGTCCGTGACAAGGCTGTAGCTGCCCGCACCCGCGAGATCGAGGACGCCATCGCGCCCATTGCTCGAGGCATCCGTGGCGGTGTTCGCCGCGGTGCCATCTGGCAGGTCAAAATCCCAAACGAGAAGGGTGTCGGTATCGCCACCGGCATCGGTCGCCGTGAAGGTAAAGCTCGGCACGCCGGTGTAGCCCGGCGTCGGCGTGAAGCGTGCGGTGAAGCCATCGGCGAGCAGCACGACGGTGCCGTTTTGCGGAGCACTCACGCTGAACCGCATCTGCGCACCGGGCGTGGCGTCGTCGGTGATGTAGTTGCGCAGATCAATGTCCACCGCGTTCTCGCCATTGCTCGTGGCCACGCTGCCAATGGCCACCGGCGCATCATTTGTGTTAGCAATGTTCCAGGTGTTCAGCGCGGTGACGGCGGGCAGCACCGTGGGTGTGGGTTCGCCTGTGCTCAGCGGCACGAACCACACGGCCAGCGTGGTGTTCGTGACGTTCGTGAGATTGATCGCCAGTTTCTTGTGGCCGGTGTTGGGGTTTTGCAGCGGCGTGGAGGCTGGATTCGGCGAGGTGGGCAGCGGCACGGCATCCATGATCTGAAACGTGCTGCCGCTGCTGAGGATCTTGCACCACAGACGCTCCGCGCCCTGCGTCATCATCGCGCTCGTGCCATCGGGATCGATCACCACGCTCGTGGTTGGGTGCGTGTAATGAGCGAACCACCACACTGGCTTGCCCGTGGCCGCCTGGATTTCATCCTGCACCAGCACCTCATCGCGTGCGCCCATCATCCGCACGCCGCGCCACACCTTGGTCATGCCGGTATAGACGGGCGTGAGATCATGAATCGAAAACGAACCCGTGCCTCCAGGCTCGCTTTGATACGCGATCAGCGGCGCAACGGCATTCAGCACCATGTCCGCACTCGCACTCGGGCTGATGGTGAGCGTGTTCTGCCCCTCCGGCCTCATGCGATAGTAGTCCCAGCGGTCGATGCCGGACGCATTGGGCGTGCCGCTGAAGTAATTGGTCAGCGCGTAGTTGTCGCCGCCGAGATCGTGAAACCAGCGCTTGCCGAGCGCATCGAGCACAAAGGTGCCTGCATCCAGATTGCCATGATCCGCGCCCATTTGGCCGCCTTTTGTGCCGACGAAGGTCGCACGGCTATCGGCCCATTTGCCGCGCATCGTCACCATTTCCTGCGGTTGGAAAGCGGTGCCCGCCTCGCCGTGAAAGGCCATGTCAGGTGCCGAGCCATTGTTCGCCACGGTGACACCCGCGTGATCATTCCACCACAGCGCACTCAGCGCACCGCCATTGCCCGTGTTCTCCCAGCCATCATAGGCCGGGATGCCGTAACGCCGCGCCATCCACTGAAACTGCGCCCCGCGTGTGCCGCCACCCGCGCTCGCGTCGGCGTAATTAAAAATGACATTCGAGGTGCCGAGCGAGTTCATCGGTCCATAACCCGCCTCGGAGACATTTTGCGTGTTGCTGATGCCGAAATCACTGCCCAGCACCCATTCAAAAGCCGCCAACATTCTCATGCCATACTCCGTCGTGTAGCCCCAGTAGCCGGGGCCTTCATACCACGCGCCGTTGTCCGTGGTGAAGTGCTTCCAGCAAGGACGCGTGGAATCCAGCGCCCGTTTGAGGATATTCTCCGTCAGCGTCTCCGACTCCGTGCCCACCACCAGTGCACCCATGCTCAATCCGCCATTGCACACCTGGTTCCAGTTGTTCCCATCACTGCGGGACCAGCCGACATTGCTGGTGTATTGCGAGAGGCCGGGAGTGAGTCCTTTGTTGATGATTGCATTGCGGATCGTCGTGCGCCGTGTGGTGTCCCAGTAATGGTAAAACCAATCATAACCAATGGCGCAGGCGTGCGTCATCTCGGCTGTGTCGAGGAAGTGGCTGGGGTTCCAGTTGGGGAAGAGCGTGTTGTCCGCCACAGTGTTCAGCTCCGTCCAGGCACGCTCAGCATACTGCGGATCATTCGTCATCCAGAAGGCCACGCCAAGTTTGTACATGCGGTCCACCACCTTGCGTGCGTCGTTGAGGATGACGCTGCGCACATCCGGCGCATACACAATCGGTGCCTCGGTGAGGATCGTGTTCGCCGAGTTGATCGCGTTTTGCGCCCACGTCTTCGGCTGCGATGCCACTGGGCTCAAATAAGCCGATTTCAGCTTCGCAAATCTCTCGGCCGTGGTAAATAAGCGCGGATGATCCTGCGCCATGGTGTTCAGCAAACTCGTCTCCGCAGGCTGCGCCGTCGTGAGGCCCGGCTGCACCAACGCTGTGCCTGGAATGACACCGAAAACCGCATCACCCGGCTTTTTCCAACCCACGCTCCAATGATCCGTGCCCGTGTTCTCCTTGTGCAGCAGCTCCACATAATACCGCACACCCTGCGTCAACGTCCTCGCACTCGAAGGCGTGCCCCAGGCGCGAAACGCCGTCGCGGAGGCCACGCTGGCTGCGAGTGATTTATTCGCGCTCGTCGAATCCGTGCTCACATACAGCTCCACCACCTCATCGCCACTCACTGCAAAGGTGTAGCTGCCCGAAACCGGCGGCACAATGAAACCCGTGACCCGCGTGCCATACGACTCCGCCCAATCCTGCGCCAAACACTCGAACGACGTGATGAACTCGCGACCGCCCGGCTTGTTCGGGTAGTTCGCGTTCGACGTGAGCGACGAAATCGCCCCGCCTGCGATGCCGCTCCAATGCTCACGCAGCAGCGATCCGCCCGCCTTATCCACCCGCGCCGGAAACAGCCTCGAAGTCGGCACTACCTCCCGCGCCCGCGATGCGCACGACCACTCCAGCTTCACCGAGGCTGAACCCGTTTGCTCGATGTATTCCAGCCGGATGTTCACGCGCTTGCCCGCCTCCAGATTCACCTGCCCGCGCATCTCCGGCCCCGCCGCCGCGAAGGTCCGGCTGGAGATCATCTGATCATTCACCCACAGCCGCGCCCCATCATCCGCCGTCACATAAAACGTATAAGGCCCTGAAAACTCCGGCTCCACCTGCCCGCTCCATGCGATGGAAAACGTGTCCGCATTCGTGATCGTCGTGCCGGAGGGAATCGCCGTGCCGAAACTGAAATCCACCTCCGCATCCGTCCGCGTCGTCTTCAGTGTACCAAAGGTCGCCGTGTCGTAATATTGCCCCGTGAGGCCGGTGCCTTGGGAAAAGGCCGAAGCGGCAAACAAGCAGAGAGAGAGGAAGAAAAAACGGTACATGAGGTCGGACCCAGCGTCTTCGTCGGACACTCAGGGCAGCCGTTTTATCAAAGGAGGATTTATTTGGAAGAAAAAAGCCCCCTTAACAGACATCAATGTGACATGTCAGGGCACATGTAGTCCTCTACAGAGCCAGCTCCCGCAGCAGGGCCTGATTCAGGCGGATGCCGGCTTCCAGATTGGCGATGGGGAAGTTTTCGTTCGGCGCGTGCGCCTGGCAGTCGGGCAGCGCCAGACCCAGCAGAAGGGTGTCGGCTTTCAGCACATCTTTGAAAGCCTGGACGATGGGGATGCTGCCGCCCTCGCGGATGAGGGCCACGTTCCCGCCGAAGGTGGCCTGAAGCGCCCTTTGCGCCGCTGCACCGAAGTCGGAGTGCGGGTCCATCAGGTAGGCCATGCCGGTGTGGCCGCGCTTGATCTCCAGCCGCACGGCGGGGGAGGCCTGCGCGCGCAGATGCGCCTCCGCCAGATCCAGGATGCGGACGGGATCTTGATCGGGCACGAGACGGAAGCTCAGTTTAAAGAAGGCCTCACGGGCGATCACGGTCTTCGAGCCTTCGCCCTGATAACCTCCGCCGATGCCATTCACCTCCGCCGTCGGGCGTGCCCAGCGGCGCTCGCGCTCGGTGTAGCCGGGCTCGCCGAAGAGGGCAGGGGAGCCCGTGAGACTCAGCGTCTCCGCATCGCCATCGCCGAGCGCTTTCCACGAGGTGCGCTCCCAGTCCTGGAGATCGCGCACGCCGTCGTAGAAGCCGGGGATCATCACGCGCCCCTCGGCATCATGCAGGCTGGCGACGAGGCGCGCCGCCATGGTTACGGGATTGGCGATGGCTCCGCCAAAGATGCCGGAGTGCAGGTCGATGCTCGGGCCGTGGACCTTCACCTCCATGCAGGCGATGCCGCGCAGACCATAGGTGAAGGTGCCCACCCCCTCTGCCACCATGCCCGTGTCCGAGATGGCCACCACATCGCAGGCGAGCTCCTCTGCATGAGCTTCCAGAAAGGGCTTCAGATTCGGGCTGCCGATCTCCTCCTCGCCTTCAAAGAGAATGGTGAGGTTCACCGGCAGATCCCCATGTTCGGCCAGAGTCTCGGCCAAACCAGAAACGTGGGCGATGAGCTGGCCCTTGTTGTCCGTGGCTCCACGGCAGTAGATGCGGCCATCACGGATTGTCGGCTCGAAGGCCGGGGAGAGCCACTCGTTCAGCGGCTCGGCGGGCTGGACATCGTAGTGCCCGTAAAGCAGCACCGTGCGGCGGCCTGGCAGGTGCGGGTTCTTCGCCACGATGATCGGGTGTCCCGGTGTCTCATGCAGGGTCGTCGTCAGGCCCATGCCCGAGAGTTTCGCCACCAGCCAGTCCGCACAGGCGCGGACATCGGGGCGGTGCTTGGAGTCAGTGGAGACGCTGGGGAAACGCAGGCAGGTGAGGAGATCTTCGAGGGCGGACATGGTGTCGCCGATGTTGGCGCGGGCCGCCGTGGGCGCAAGCGGTGCCTAGGTGAGATGGCAAGACACCGGGGCGGGGGGAGAGCGGCTGCGCCGCGAGAGGGGGAGACTTGGAGAGCGGCTGCGCCGGAGACGCGCTTTGCGCGGAGTGATGAGAAGAGAAGAGAGACTTTGAGACTGGGAGAGCCGCTGCGCGCGGAGAGCTTGAGACTTTCAGACATCTCCTGCGAAGCAGTCTCCGTGCGCAGCACGTTTGATTCGCTCGCGCCTCACGCAGTTTGACTCAAAAGCTCCCCGCTTTTTCGAGGCTACGCCTCAGCCTTTGGCTGTCTCAAACGAGTCCAGCCCTTCCTCGTTTGTCACCCTTTGGGCTTCGCTGCGCTCAGTCTGACTCGCAGCCCGCCATGCTGCTCGGCTCCGTGCGCAGCACGTCTCAAAGTCTTCTGCCTTACCGTCTCCGCGCAAAGCGCGTCTCCCAGTCTCCGTGCGCAGCACGTCTCCGCGCCTCCGGCGCGTCTTCCGCGGCTACCTCCGCAGCGCCAGGATCAACTCATCCACCTTGTTGATGACGTTCTGCATCTGCGTCTGATTGTACGTGCCCTCGGCCAGTTCACCCAGGGTCGCCACGGCATTGCTGTTGCTGCTCGTCGTGGCGATGGCGGCATTCATGTCTGCCAGCGTCACTTCACCGGGCAAACCGCTCTGCCCCTGGGGAATCCCAAAGGTTAGGTGCAGCACATCGCCAATGACCGACGCTGACACCGCCGCCGGATCACCCGGTGGCAGGGTGTCCACAGAGTCCACGATGGCCGACGTGATCGTCGGCACCGCATCGATGATGGACTTCAGTCCATTGAGTTGAGAGCGCATCTGCACCGCATCGATCTCGGTGCCCGCTTGGGGAAGGTTGGGGTCGTAAGGCATGATATTTAAAACAGGAGGTTTGGAGATTTGGAGTTCATGGGGCGGGCGGCTGGTCACTTCTTTGCCAAGGCTGCGATGTGCAAGCTCTCCGGTCGCCGCCCAAGGAGCGCGAGTATGGTGCAGCCTAC
>JBILPY010000220.1:0-6759 GCA_044373575.1 Prosthecobacter sp.
CGTTAAAGCGAGCCTGCGCATGTTCATCAGACTTTGAAGCGTCCGTTTCCCATGTCAGAACGAACCTCACCGCTGCGTTTGGCGTTCAAGATCACGCGGAGTCTTCCTCGTGCCACCCAGACCATCCTCCATCCCCCACCCCATGAAAATGACCATGCGCATCCTCACCGCCCTCTTCGCCGGACTCTTTAGCAACGCCCAAGCTGGCGAGGGCGAAAAAGTCGATTATCCCGCCCCCGCTGTTTCCGGCATCAATCAAGACGGAGCCACCGTGAACTTCGCTGATGTTTACAAGAAAGGCCCCACAGTCGTCTTCTTCTACCCGAAGGCTAATACCCCCGGATGCACGAAGCAGGCTTGTTCACTGCGAGATGCCTTTGCTGACTTGAGCAAAGAAGGCGTGCAGGTGCTGGGCGTTTCCTTCGATAAGCCAGACGCTCAGAAGAAGTTCAAAGCTGATTTCACCCTGCCCTACGACCTCATCGCTGATCCTGAAGGCAAGATCGTCGATGCCTTCAAAGTCGATCGCATGATCAAAGGCCTCCTCAATCTCGCCACCCGCCAATGCTTCCTAGTGAAAGACGGCAAAGTCGTCTGGCAGGACAAAAAAGCCTCCACCGCCGAGCAGGCCGCGGACATCAAACGTGTCCTCGCCGAGCTGAAATAATACGTCCCCTGTCCTCTCTGCTACTGGGCCACCTTCAGCCAGCGTTGGCGGAAGGAGCGGTTTTCCTCCATGAGTTGAGCCGCCACCGTGGCAGAGAGACCGGGTAAACCAGACGCCCGGGCAAAGGCGGCAATCTCTTCCTGACGCAGGTAATACTCCGTACTGTCCGTCGTCACCGATGCGAAATACTGCGCAGCGTCCAGAAGAGTCTGGGGGGCGAGGTCTTCCAGCAGCAGCGTGATCACCCCTCGATCCAGAGTGATAGTCGCGGTCTCCATCGTCGCCGCACTCAGTTTTCCCTGCACGGCACTGCCACTGCGGCGCAGGAGCAGACCACTGAAACCACCCTGTGTCTGTAGATCATTAAAAAGGCGCGTGAGAAAGTCCGTCGCCTGGGAATACAAGTAGCGTTGACCATCCAGTGCTGACTGCACCTCCGGAGATTCAAAGCGCATATCCCTCAGCATGCTGGTGATGCGGGTGAAATCGTAGCCGTCGATCAAAGATGGCACTGCGGACAAAATCTCACTCCATTGCGCGAGTTCGCGCTGGCGGAGAGCATTCTGCACCGTGAGCTGCATCTGCCTTTGATCGAGCGTCAGCCGCGTCAGCTCATGCTTGATCTGGGATTCCCATTTCTCGACCAGGGCACGTGAGCTCGTGGCCGTGCGCAATTGTTCCCGCTGGGTGCGCAGCAGAGCCAGGGTCTGACGGCATTCCTCCACACTTCCGGGCGGCGTGGGTTCGGACAGATTCGCCACCACAGCCATCTCCTTCTCCAAAGGCTGGATGAGATTCACGCACTGCCGGATCCACTCCAGCGAGACCTGGCTCTCAGCGGTGTTCAGGTCGTTGAGATGCGTTTTGAAATGACTCATCAAAGCCGCACCCAGCCGCGCGTCACCGAAATGCCACTCCGCGAGACCGTGGATCAGATAACCAATGATGGCCTCATTTTGAGTGGTATAGCCAAGATCCGCCAGCACCCCGCCGGGCGGCATCTTGGCAAAGCGTTGGCCCAGGCTGCCGAAGAAGTTCGCCAGTCCCGCACTGACGAGCGTGCTGCTGCCACCGCCAGTATCATTGGCGAGAGCACCGAGGTGCTTGCTGGCACTTTCCTTCTTCCCCAGCATGATGGCACAGGTCGCCGCATTGATGCGCGCCCAGTTCAGCGTCGGCTGCCGGAGATCCTCGCCGATCAGGCGCTCAAACTGATTGTGCGCCTCTGCGAACCGGCGCTTCTCCAGCATCAGGCCGCGTGCAGCGATGAAGCGCTCCGCCACCGTCCCCTTGTTGCTCGCCTGGAGCATCACGCCATCTCCCGTCAGATCACTGCGGCTCGTGTCCACCTTTTGCGTGATGGCCGCCGCCTGCCTCGTGCCGGAAAATTGCACGAGCCAGCCGATGACAAAGGCCACCACCAGCAGCGCCGCTGCCGTCATCGCCCAGCGCATTCGCCGGCTGGTCAGGCGCCAGCGCGTCGCATAGCTCTGCCCCAGCAGCCCCTCGGCCAGGCGGAGTTCATCCACCGTCTCATCGTAGTTTGCACAGCGCTCCTGCGGGCGGAAGGCCAGCATCCGGTTGATCGCATGCAGCGTGCGTGGGGCAAAGCGCGCCCCACTGTCCTCCAGCGCCACACGGCGGCATTTGATCATGCGCAGTTGCTCGATGCTGTCCGTGTCCGCCTTGTGCGGTGGCTTGCCCGTCATCGCGTGGTAAAGCGTCGCGCCCAGGCTGAAGATGTCACTCCGGTAGTCCTCGCGGTTATCCAGCACCTTCTCAGGCGCTACATAATAGGGCGTCGCCCAGATCTCGCCCGAGTTGTCGCCTCCACGATCCACAAAGATCGCCAGCCCGAAGTCCACCACCTTGGCCGTGCCCGTCTCAGTGAAAAGAATGTTCGCCGGCTTCACGTCGCGGTGGATCAGGCCCATCTGCTGCGCCGCACGCAGCCCCTCGGCCACTTCCAGCCCGATTCTCAGGGCATCCGCCTCCTTCACCCGCCCCTCCCGGCGGATGCGCTGCTCCAGATTCCCACCGTTCACCAGCTCCATCGCGATGTAAAAGTAACCCTGGTCATAGCCCACGGAGTACAGCTTGATCACGTTCGGGTGATTCACATTCGCCGTGATCAGCGCCTCCTGGCGAAACTGCTCGATCCGGCCCTCGTCCCGGCTGAAACGCTGATTCAGGATCTTCAGCGCCACGCGCCTGCCCAGAGTCTCATCCTCCGCCTCGAACACCCGGCTCATTCCCCCCTCGCCGATCTGCTTCACGATCATGAAGTGGTCAAACTTCCGCCGCACCCTCACCAGCTGACCACAGAAGGGGCATTTCAACTTTGTGAAAGGCTCCAACGAGGTAACGTCGATCTGATTTTGGCAGACCGGACAGGTGCTAAGATAGGACTGTTCGGGAGTAGGAAACACAGGGGGGAGGGAAAAAAGCAGCAGCCTTGGCAAAAGCTACGTCAGGGGAGGCCACCTCGGACTGTTCAGGTGCCGCCTTTGTTCACGCGTTGTTTATGCCAGAAATTACAGTTTGCTAAATTAATTCGAATATCGACTTTGCTCCGTGGAATGGACCCTCTCTGACCCCGCCGACTCCGGCTTCCGACTCGACAAACACCTCACCGCCCGTTTTCCTGATCTCTCCCGCGCCCGCCTCCAGGATCTGATCAAAGACGGGCACGTCACCCTGAACGGACGCCCCGCCAAGGCCAGCGCCACCCTCAAGCGCGGAGACCAGATCACCCTCATCATCCCCGAAGTCGTCCCCGTCTCCGTCGTCGCCCAGGACATCCCGCTCGATGTACTCTTCGAGGACAAAGACATCCTCGTCCTCAACAAAGCCCCCGGCCTCGTCGTCCACCCCGCCGCAGGCAATCCTGATGGCACCCTCGTCAATGCCCTCCTCCACCACTGCGACGACCTCAGCGGCATCGGCGGAGAAATGCGCCCCGGCATCGTCCACCGCCTCGATAAAGACACCTCCGGCTGCATGGTCGTCGCCAAAAACGACATCGCCCACCGCCGCCTCACCGAAGCCTTCGCCGAGCGCCGCCTCAGTAAAATCTACCTCGCCGCCATCAACGGCCTGCCCAAAGAAAAGAGCGGACGCCTCCAGAACATGATCGGCAGACACCCCGTCGATCGGAAGCGCATGTCCATCCTCTACGACGGCTCCGGCAAAGAAGCCGTCACCGAGTGGGAGCACATCGCCACCCATCAAAACAGCGCCCTCATCCGCTGCAAGCTCCTCACCGGCCGCACCCACCAGATCCGCGTCCACATGCGAGAGAGCCTCGGCCACCCCATCCTCGGAGATCCCATCTACGGCAACCCCAAGCGCCAGATCGTCCACGTCTCCCGCCTCATGCTGCACTCCTGGAGGCTCAGCCTCCACCACCCCATCCACGATCAGCCCATGAACTTCGAAGCCCCCGTGCCCCCCGAGTTCCAGCCCTGGATGCAGGCCATCGCGTGACGTGCCCTCCCCCTACCTGAGCCCACATTTGACGACCTGCTGCGGGCTAGAAAGCCCGCGCTCCGTCAGAGCTGCTACGCTTCGATGCTGCCGGCGGTGATGAAGGCGAGATCAGGTCTTTTGCCCGGAGGGGGGCAGGAAGTCTGTCTTTCTTGACGGAGAGCCGGGGAAACTGCGAGGTCTCACCAACGGACGGTGAAAAGGGTGATTTATGAACTAGAGGTCTGCGGATCATGCCTCCTACTGAAACCAGCCTCTGGCTCCACACTGCCGCCGCCATCGCTGTGGCCATGGGGGCTCTCTGGCTGCACCTGCGCTGGCATCCGCTGCGGCGGGAGTTCTCCGAAGGCTGGGACTTTGTGACCGGCCTGCCCTGGTTCACGGTGCTCCATGCCGTGCTTCTTTTATTAGCGCAGTTCACGGGCACCGGACTGCTCTTCGGCCCGCTGGATCCCGTGGACCTGACCTCCTGGATGGACGTCGCCGGGCCGCTGGCCACGCAGACTTTGTTTGAAAGCATGACCCTCCAGCACTCGCTGCTGCCTAGCTGGCCCCTGGCGCTGCTGCTCCCCGCCGCACTCGCCCTGCTGACCTGGCGCGTGATGCGCTTCCCCTACCGCTACGGCCCGCGCAAGCAACGCCCCAGCGAGCGCTGGCTGCTGCTCGCCGGCACTGTCCTCTCCTGGGGCTGGCTCGCCCTGGAGATCACCCACTTCGCCCGCCCTTTGCCCGAATGGGCGGAGGCTCTCCGCCTCGGCCAGCGCCTGTTCTTTCAGGCGATCGCCATGGCCTTTAGCCAGATCGTCCTCCTCCGCCTCATCATCGCCTGGATCGAGCCGGAGCATCCCGATGATCAAAGAGACCTCGGCCTCGCGCTGGAGCATACCTATGCCCGCTGGCGTGGTGTCGCCGGGCTGGCCGTGCTGGATCTGCTGATCCTCCTGATGCAGGGCAGCACGGGGGGGCTGAGCCGCTGGATGCTGCTGGAGGTCATGGTCGTCTTCCTCGCCCTGCCCGCCGCCATCGCGCGCGTTCCCGGCCCGCTTTCGCGTCAGGGCATGGCCGCTCTGCGCGTCTGGCGGCGCGCCTTTTTTTCCCTGCTCGGCGTCCTGCTCACCGGCCTTTTCCTGCTGGCTCTCGTCCGCTACGCCAGCGCCACCTTGCTGACTCTCACGGGCCCGGAGACTTGGCAGAGAAGCGTGCTGCTGCCCGTGCATGCTTTGGTCCTTGCCACAGCGCGGAACTGGGTGTTTCTAGCCGCCGTGCTCACACTCCTCCGTCATGGTTTGCCCCCCTCCTCCGCGCGAGGCCACACCGCCTCCTGATCGCTCTTTGGCATGACCTCCGGCAGCACACTCTCCACCGCCCAGATCGCCTCAAAAGCGAAGTCCAACCTCGCCATGGCCCTCGCCTGCCTCCCGAAGGAGCGCAAACGCGACATGATCAGCTTCTACGCCTTCTGCCGCGTCGTCGATGACATCGCCGAGTCCCCCGCCCTCAATGAGGAGGAAAAGGAACGCGAACTCGCCCAATGGAAAAAGTGCGTGCTCAGCGGTGAAGCCCCCGGCCATTCCGTCCTGGATGAAGTCATCGAGCTGCCGGGCAAATACGGCTTCCCCCGTGCCTGGCTGGCTGAGATCATCGACGGCGTCGCCTCGGACATCACCACTCTGCGTTACCAGACCTTCGAAGACCTGCGCGCCTACTGCTACAAAGTCGCCTCCGTCGTCGGCCTGTGCAGCGTCCACATCTTCGGCCACAGCCAGCCGCAGGCCCGCGAATACGCCATCCAGCTCGGCTATGCGCTCCAGATGACCAACATCATCCGTGACGTCGGGGAGGACGCCCGCGACTACGGCCGCATCTACCTCCCCATCGAGGATCTCCGCCGCTACGGTGTGAATGAAGAAGAGATCCTCAACGGGCGGCATAACCAGCGCTTCATCCAGCTCATGGACTTCCAGTACAACCGCGCCCGCAGTTACTACAAAGAAGCCGCCCGCCTCCTCCCGCCCGAGGACAAAGACAGCCTGCTCGCCTCCCAGATGATGGGGCAGATCTACGCCGAGATCCTGGAAAAGCTCCACGCCCAGCGCTACCCCGTCTTTGCCAAGCGAATGCGCCTGCATCCCGTCCGCAAGCTCAGCATCCTCGCCAAATACCTGTATAAAGGCTGGCGTGCCCAGAGCCGGGCGCGTGCCGCCTGGGACGCCACCTCCTAGCCAGCGCTCGCGTCTGCACCTTCCCGTCCCTCTCATGCTCGATCCTCTCCAGCTTCTGAGCGCCTACTGCGAAGGTGCCTTCCCCATGGGGCATGAGGACGGCACCATCTCCTGGTTTCGCCCACCTCACCGTGGCATCCTGCCCATCCAGGACTTCCACCTCCCCAGCCGCTTCGCCCAATACCTGAGGAATCACCCCTTTGAAGTTCGCTGGAACACCGCCTTTGGCGACGTCATGCGCGGCTGCGCTGACCGTGAGGAAACCTGGATCAACGACTCCATCCTCGACACCTACCAGTCTCTCCACGAACTCGGCTACGCCCACAGCGCCGAAGTCTGGCGTGCTGGCAAACTCGTCGGCGGCGTCTATGGCGTCTCCATCGG
>JBILPY010000221.1:0-6751 GCA_044373575.1 Prosthecobacter sp.
ACAAACGGCTACCAGGTGGATCGTGATCGCGAATTATGGCCGTGGCGGGACTGGGTGATCAAGGCCTTCAATGCAAACCTGCCTTTTGATCGGTTCACCATCGAGCAGATCGCGGGGGATTTGCTGCCGGAGGCGACGCTGGATCAAAAGATCGCCACCGGTTTTCATCGCAATCACATGCTCAATGAGGAGGGCGGCATCATCGCGGAGGAGTTTCTGGCCGAATACACCGCCGACCGCGTGGAGACGACTGCTGCCGTGTGGCTGGGCCAGACCTTCAACTGCGCCCGCTGCCATGATCACAAGTTCGATCCCTTCACGCAGCACGACTTTTACGCGATGAAGGCCTTCTTCCACAATGTGCCGGAGCGCGGCGTGGGCATTTACAGCAATCCGGTGCGCACAAACGCGCCGCCTTTCGTGAAACTGCCCGCGCCGGAGATGGAGACGAAAATCGCCGCGCTGCATGCGAAGCTCAAACCGGTCGAAGATCAGCTCAAAGGTCTCGCGGCGGGTGATATCGAGCCTTGGGCGAAAAAGCTCGCTGGGACGAAGATCGACTGGCAGCCGCTGGAACCGCAAAAAGCGACCGGAGGCGACAATCCGCCTCAAATCGCTGACAACGCCGTTTTGATTGGTCCGCAGGAAACGCGGGCCAACAACATCGTGATCAAGACGAAGCTGCCAGCGGGCAAAATCACCGCGCTGCGTCTCGAATGCTCCACCACGGCTCCCTCGGCCAGTTTTCAATGGAGCGAGCTCAAAGTCGGCAAAACGAAGCTGCACGCCATCGACGCCACGCATGCCAACGTGCTCGACAACGACCGCAAAACCAAATCGGTGCTCTCGGTGGCACCGAACAAGCCGGTGCAGGCGCTTTTTGAACTCGAAAAGCCTCTCGAAGGCTCCGAGGTGGCGATCACGATCAGTGTCGAGAATGCTGGAGGACCTTCGCAGTGGCGTCTCTTTGTCACCACGACTCCGACCGAGGTCATCGCGCCCGCGAGCATTGTGAGCATCGCGCAAAAAGAAGCCGCCAAACGAACCGCGGCCGAGCGCAATCAGCTCGCGAGCTTTCGCCTGGCGCAGATGCCTGAGCACCGTCGCCTGAGTGAAGAGGAGGCTGCTTTGAAGAGGCAGATCGCCGCAACGGAGGCGGAGATTCCTACCACGCTGGTCATGGAGGAGCAGAAGGAGATGCGTCCCACCTTCATCCTCTTGCGCGGTGCTTATGACAAGCCGGGTGAGAAGGTCGCCGCGGCCACGCCGGCCGTTTTGCCAGCTCTGGCCGCTGATCTGCCGCGTAACCGACTCGGTCTCGCCAAGTGGCTCGTGAGCCGCGAGAACCCGCTGACGGCCCGCGTGATCGTGAACCGCTTCTGGCAGCATTTCTTCGGCACCGGCCTTGTTCGCACGAGCGAGGATTTTGGATCCCAGGGCGAGCCGCCGAGCCATCCAGAGTTGCTCGACTGGCTCGCCGTGACGTTTCAAGAAAGCGGCTGGGATGTGAAGAAGCTCGTGAAGCTGATCGTGACGAGCGAGACCTATCAGCAGAGTTCACGTCATTCGTCGGATCAGTCCGATCTGTCGAATCAATGGCTCTCACGCGGGCCGCGGCATCGTTTGAGTGCGGAGGTGATTCGTGATCAAGCTTTGGCCGCGAGCGGGCTGCTGGTGGAGAAGATCGGCGGTCCGAGTGTGAAGCCGTATCACCCGCCGGGGCTTTATGAGCAGGTCGTGGCGCAGCGCGACAATCCCAAGGCCACCTACCAGCAAGGCAGTGGCGATGATCTGCATCGACGCAGCCTCTACACCTACTGGAAGCGCAGCGTGCCACATCCTGGCATGCTGCTCTTTGACGCGCCCTTCCGCGAGACCTGCGCGCTCCGTCGCTCGCGGTCCAACACGCCGCTGCAGGCGCTCAATTTGATGAACGACCCGACCTATGTCGAGGCGGCTCGGTTTCTGGCGCAACGCATGATCAAGGAAGGCGGCACGAGCATTGAGGCACGACTCACGCATGGTTTTCGCCTGCTTCTCGGACGAAAACCGAGCCCGCAGGAGCTCGAAGTCCTTGCCGCTGCGGTGGAACGATCCATCAAAGACTTCACGAAAGACGCGGAAGCCGCCAAACAGCTTCTTACCTTTGGCGAGGCCAAAACGGACGATAAACTGAGCCCCGCTGAACTCGCCGCCTACACCACAGTCGCCAGCACGCTGATCAATCTCGACGAAACCATCACCAAGGAGTGACCTCATGAGCACCGAATCCTCCCTCGCCCCTTTTTCGCGTCGCAACTGGCTCAAGAGCCTCGCGCTGGCATCGCTCGCGAATCCAAAACTCTTCGCCTCACCAGCGGCCCACTTCGCGCCGAAGGCGAAACGCATCATCTGGCTCACGCAGGCGGGTGCGCCGTCGCAGCTCGATCTGTTTGACTACAAGCCGGGACTCGCCTCGCAGTTCGACAAGGATTTGCCGAACTCTGTGCGTGGCGAGCAGCGACTCACGGGCATGACGGCGGGGCAGAAGCGCTTCCCCATCGCGCCGTCGGTGTTCAAGTTTGCGCAGCACGGCCAGAGCGGCATGTGGCTGAGCGAGTTGCTGCCGCACACGTCGAAGTTCGCGGATGAGATCTGTCTCATCCGCTCGCTGCACACGGAGGCCATCAACCACGATCCGGCGATGACGCTGCTGCAAACCGGGCATCAAATCGGTGGTCGGCCTGCGTTTGGTGCGTGGGTGTCGTATGGCCTCGGCTCCGACAACACGGACCTGCCTGCCTTTGTCGCGCTCATCTCACGGCCCAGTGGCCCCACCAACGCGCAGCCGCTGCACGAGCGCATGTGGGGCAGCGGTTTTTTGCCGTCGAAGTATCAGGGCGTGCGCATGAGCTCCGGCAAGGACCCTGTGCTCTTTCTTTCCAATCCACCGGGCATCACCACCGAGCGCCGTCGTGCCATGCTCGACGATGTCGCCGCGCTGAACCGACTCAAGCTCGCCGACTACCACGATCCCGAAACGCAGGCCCGCATCGATCAATACGAGATGGCCTTCCGCATGCAGTCTGCCGTGCCTGATTTGGCCGATCTCTCCAAAGAGCCCGCCGACATCTACGAGCGCTACGGTCCCGAATCGAAGAAGCCGGGAACGTATGCCGCGAACTGCATCCTCGCCCGTCGGCTTGCTGAGCGTGGCGTGCGCTTCATCCAGCTTTACCATCGCGGCTGGGACCAACACAACAACTTGCCCAGCGGCATCAAGAGCCAGTGCCACGACACCGACCAGCCCACCGCGGCGCTTTTGGCGGAGCTCAAAGAGCGCGGCATGCTCGATGACACGCTCGTCATCTGGGGCGGCGAATTCGGCCGCACGGTGTATTCGCAGGGCGTGCTCACCCGCGACAATCACGGCCGCGATCACCACCCGCGCTGCTACAGCGTCTGGATGGCCGGAGCCGGCGTGAAAGGTGGCCACGTCCACGGCGAGACCGACGACTTCAGCTACAACATCGTCAAAGACCCCGTCCACATCCACGACCTCAACGCCACGGCGCTCCACCTCCTCGGTCTCGACCACACCCGCCTCACCTACCGCTTCCAAGGCCGCGACTACCGCCTTACGGACATCCATGGCGAGATCGTGAAGGGCGTGCTGGCGTGACAAACTGCGCCTGACGCATTCCGCACACTCTTTGTCGTGGAGTTCGGCGGGCTGGAGCCGTTATGCTCGGCGCATGAAGCCTCTGCTCGCTCTCTTCCTTCTTTCCGTCACCGCCTTCGCCGACGACTCGGCCAAACTCATCGCCCTGCTCGCCAAAGACGGCGTCGTGACGATCCCGGCGGGCGATTATCATCTTGATGGCACGAAGCCGATCCCGCTGCGCTCGAACACGACCGTCATGGCGCACGGCGCACGTTTTATCCTGCCTGAGACGCTACCGGATCAGGCTCGTGTGGTGCTTTTTGCCGGGGAAAACATCGCGCACTTCGCGTGGCATGGCGGCGAGTTTATCGGGCATGTATTTGATCCGGCGAAGAAGGACAACTTGTGGAAGCCGAATGCGAACACAAAGGGCATCGAGATCACTACGACGGTCGCGGGCGGCACACACGACATCCTGTTTCGCGAGGTGAAGTCCAACGGCATGGCCGCGGCCGTCATCGGCGTGCATGGGAAGTATGGCAAGAGCAGCGAAAGCGAGGTCGAGCACTACGCCGAGCGTGTCGCACTCGAAAGCTGCACGCTTTTACGCAGCGGGAAGTTCATGTGGGACTACGGCTACCTGTGGCAAATCGTGACCTTCCCCAAGGCCTACGAGCCCTGGGAGGTCGAGCGGGCCAAAAAATACTTCCGCACCGACCTCATGCGCGAGGTCACCTTCAGCGGCGATCTCGTGAAGTTCGACAACACAGCCAAACCCATCTCCATCAGTGCCACCGAGGAGCCGAAAGACGCACTCACCTTCATGGGCACCGCTTTGCCGAAAAACATCGTTCGCGGCCTGCAATACTTCGTGGTCGATTCCACGCCCACGCACATCAAGATCGCCGAAAAGCCCGGTGGAGCACCGATTCGCTTCGAGGGCGATGGCAGCGGCTCTTTGGCTTTCAACATCCAGGCCACCTACCTCGCCGCCTATGCCCCGACAGGCAGCGGACCCGGCAAAGGAGCCTTCGACATCGTCGGCGCACGCGAGGTGCGCGTCACTGGCTGCCAGCTCAGCGCCACCGGCGACACGATGCACATCCAGCGCTGCCGAAACATCGTCTTCGCGAACAACCACATCCTCGGCAGCCGCATGGGCGCGTTCTT
Source organism: Prosthecobacter sp. (assembly GCA_044373575.1). Taxonomy (GTDB): domain Bacteria; phylum Verrucomicrobiota; class Verrucomicrobiia; order Verrucomicrobiales; family Verrucomicrobiaceae; genus Prosthecobacter. The sequence continues at coordinate 4,814 of JBILPY010000221.1, forward strand.
TCTGGCCGAGTTCTGCCAGAACGCCACCATCACCGGCAACCTCATCGATGGCACGAATGGCAGCCGCGTCATCAGCGTCGAGAAAAGCTGCACGGACGTCACCATGACCGGCAACAGCTTCCGCAACGGTGGTCGCGGCGCGTGGATCAACCAGCCCGTGAACTTCATCATGACCGGCAACGTCTTCATCAACAACACCACGAAGAACGACACCGACCCGCGCCTCGGCCGCATCGCCTTCCAGACTGTGAAGCCCGGCCAGTTCCCCGAGCTCTACTTCACGCTCTACGAGCCCGGTGCAAGCTACGGACCCATCATCGTGAAGGATAACATTTTCGTCCTCGGCGACCACTGCCCCGACGAAGCCGTCACCTTCGCCCCGAACGGCCACGATCTTATTTTCACCGGCAACACCTTCCAAACCAAGCCGACCATCATCGTCGTCGATCCCACATGCACGAACGCCCTCATCGAGTCCAACTCAGGTGCAAAGACGGTCCGCAAGCCGGTAGATTTCAATCACGGGCGGAGGTGACTTTTCCAAACTGGTGGGCACGCCAGGAATCGAACCTGGATATGCGGCTTCGGAGACCACCATTCCATCCGTTGAACTATGGGTGCATGTTCTGACAATGGAGCCGCATCAGTCCGAATAGCGGGCAAGTCGTTTTCCTGCGAGTTCCCCTCAATTCAAGTGGGTGCCGTGCGACTCTGAGGAATTCACGCGCTGCTTTGGAATCGGGCTCGTGCGTGTGGCTGAAGACGGCGGTGTGGCGAAGTTTGATAAGCGAATCAACGCGATCATAAGCTCTGCTTCATTTCCCTTCCTTCGCCCACTGCTTCATACGGGCGATGTTCTTCTCGACCTCGGGATTTCCTTTGCCGAGATACTCCGCCATGTCGCTGTCATACATGGCTTCGGATTCGGAACCTTTATCCTGGGTTTCGGCCATCCATTGATCGAGCTTGGCGCGGTGGGATTCGAGCTGGGCCTTGAACTCCGGATTGCTGGCGAGGTTCGTGAGCTGAAATGGATCGTTCCGGTAGTCGTAAAGTTCTTCAGCCGACCGTGTGGGGCTGAAGAGGAGTGATTCGGACATGGCGGGCACCTTGCCTGCCGCGTGAAGCGAGCGCAGCGTCTGCACGATGGATTTTCCGTCCTTGTAGGCGTTGGGCTGCAGGTGCGGGCGCTGGGGATAGAAGTTGCGGATATAGAGGAATCGATCGGTGCGCACACTGCGGAGGCGTTCCACGGTTTCATCGCAGCGATCCCGTGCGGCGAAGATGGCCTCGCGCGGCTGGTAGCCTTTCCCAAGTATGTCGTGGCCCTGCATCTTCGCGGGGATCGGAATGCCTGCGGCGGCGAGCGAAAGAGCGCCCATGTCGATCTGCATGACGAGATCATCGCGCACCACGCCTTTGGCGATGCCAGGACCGCGCACGACGAAGGGAATGTGAGTGCCTTCATCATAGAGGAACTGCTTTCCACGTGCATGGCTGATGCCGTGATCGGTCATGAAGATGATGAGCGTGTTTTCCAGCAGGCCTTCGCTCTCCAGCCGGGCGATGACGCGGCCTACATGCTGATCGGTGAATCGCACAGAGTCGAGATAGGCGGCCCAGTCGCGCAGCAGCACTGGATCGCGCGGATAGTAGGGCGGTAGAGTCACATCATCGGGCTGCACGGCTTTGCCAAAGGCCTGCTCCGCCTGAAGTGAGAGCTTCTGCGCGCTCGCGTCCGAGCCACCACGTAGTTTTCCACCGCTGAGCTGCACTTGCATGAAGAAGGGCTTTTCACCGTGTCCGGCCCAGTCGTGGCTGTTATAAATAGTGCCGTTGTATTCGAAGTTGTAGTCGGTTTTGCCGAGTCCTGCTTTCTTCTTCTTGCCCTGCACAGCTTCGGTCAATCCGCTGCCGATGCAGGTGAAGTAGCCCTCC
>JBILPY010000222.1:0-6741 GCA_044373575.1 Prosthecobacter sp.
GGATCTGGGCACATGAGTGAGACCGATTTTACTGAGCCAGGAATGAGGCTTGTGCTGGCTTCCCAATCACCCAGACGGGTTCAGTTGATGCGTGAGGCGGGCTTAGACTTCGGAATCGTGATGCCAGAGGTCGAGGAAGCTCATGATGGGAGTCTGTCGCCGGAGGAACTGACGGTGGAGAATGCTCGTCGCAAAGCTATCGCAGGTTCCGTTTTACACCCTGACGCCTTGGTGATCGGTGCAGATACGCTGGTGTATTTGGATTCGGAGCCCTTGGGCAAGCCTGCCAATCTGGAAGAAGCTCTGGCAATGCTGCAGAGGCTGTCGGGCAGATCCCATGAAGTTTGCACTGGTGTCTATCTAGCCTGGGATGCAGGAAAGCAGGGCAGGGGATTCCATGTGATCTCCCATGTTGTTTTCAGAGTCCTCAGTGATGATTTGATCCGTGCCTATCACGCTCTGGTGAACCCGCTCGACAAGGCCGGAGCTTACGGCATTCAGGAGCACGGAAACATGATCATCTCCGGCCATGAGGGCTCGTGGACGAATGTGATGGGACTGCCTATGGAGCGATTGACGGAGGAGCTTGAGAAGTTCTGACGCGCCGGTTTAAGCGATGCCCAGATATAAAAAGCGGCGCAACTTGCGTTGCGCCGCCAAATGAATCTTTCTGCCGTCGAGATTAGGCGAGGATTTCGTTGAGGATGCGACCACCATTGACGATGTCGATGGGGCGGGCACCGTCGGACATGATGCGCTTCTCGGAATTGATGCCGAGGAGGCGATACATGGTCTTGGCGAGATCTTCAGGTCCGACAGCATCGCGGTCGGGTTCACCACCGAGGGCGTCGGAGGCACCGTGGATGTAGCCTTCCTTCACGCCACCACCTGCAAGGGCGACCGAGAAGACGCGAGGCCAGTGGTCACGGCCATTGGTGCCGTTGATCTTCGGCGTGCGTCCGAACTCGGAGCTGACCATGACGAGGGTTCTCTTGAGCATGCCACGATCGGAGAGATCGGTGATGAGGCGGGCGAAGGCCTGATCGAAGTTCGGAGCCTGACCATCGAAGGCACCCTTGATGTTGCTGTGGTGGTCCCAGCCGCCGTAGGTGACGGATACCATGCGCACACCAGCCTCGACGAGTCGACGAGCGAGCAGGAAGCGCTGACCGGCGGTGTTACGACCGTACTCATCGCGGAGCTTGTCGGTTTCTTTGCTGAGGTCGAAGGCTTCGCGAGCCTGGGTGCTGCCGACGAGGCCGTAGGCGGCCTGGTAGAAGCTGTCCATAGCGTTGATCGAATCAGCTTTTTCGACCGTGCGGAAATGATCGTCCACCGTGCTAAGAAGCGTACGGCGGCGATCAAAGCGCTTCTCGTCGATGTCTTTCGGGGAAAGCAGATCGCGCACGGAGAAATTCTTGTCAGCAGGATCACTGCCGAGGGCGAAAGGACCGAAGGCGCTGCTCATGTAGCCAGTGCCCTGTTCAGGCACGCTGACCGTTGGAACGACAACGTAGGGAGGCAGGTTGTTGCGGGAACCCTGCTCGTGGGAAATCACAGAGCCGAAGCTTGGGAACTTGATGGCCGGGCTGGGGCGGTAGCCGGTGAACATGTTGTGCGTGCCACGCTCGTGAGCGGCTTCACCATGCGTCATGCTGCGGATGACCGTCAGCTTGTTCATGATCTTGGCGATGTTCTTGAACTGCTCACCCACATACTCACCAGGGAGAGCGGTCTTGATCGGAGTATAAGGGCCACGATAATCGGGGCTGGCGAAAGGCTTCGGATCCCAGGACTCGTGCTGAGCCATGCCACCAGGGAGGTATATATGAATGATAGAGTCAGCTACTGACTTGAAGCTTTCGACTTCGGGCATGACGCTGGCCGCCTGGAGACGCAGCATGTCAGGGAGAGTGAGTCCGAGTCCACCGAGCATGCCGACGTACAGGAATTCACGGCGGCTCGCGCCGGTGCGGAGGTCGAGGTGGTTGCCTTGGCAATTAGGATGCATTTTCATGGCGTATTGTAGGGGGGAGTTGATTGCTGACTGCGAGCGGAATACGCAGGGTGTGTGCCTTTCTTGCGGTTCTGAAGTTTTTTCTTGTGATTTTGAAAAAATCTTTTCCTTCGTAATTCGGCTGGTGTGCTCAGGCGGAACCGGAACGGTGCCGGTTTGTTAGCCGGCGCACGATGAGTTCCTTCAATTAAGCGAATCTGAAACACAATGGAACAACAACACGGCCCGAATGCTGCTTTAATTTATCCTCCATGTATTCCTCTACTGTTCCCTGGCAAGTTCTCTCCTCCAATGTTGGCGTCGGTGTGTTGACCGAAGGCTGGAATCTCGATGTGACTGAATCTCGTGGAGAAGGCTCGCGAAGCTTCACGGTGGACATTGCCTTCGCTACGTCCTTTTCTTCCATCCCCGTGGTTCAGCTCGGTCTCACCGGATTCGACATGGATCAGCGGGAAAGCTCCCGCATCACGCTCAAGGCAGAAAATATTACAGAATCAGGCTTTCAGGCCGTCCTTTCCACCTGGGCTAGTTCAAGCATCTTTGCAGTCGAGTTCAACTGGCTGGCCATCGGTCCGTAGTTGGATCCGTCAGTGAAGGTGATGGTTTCTCAATGCGCCTTACCGCACCATCATCCAAACCGTGCTGGCACCCTGCCCCTCTGGAAAGTCGATCTCCGGTGTCGTGCGTATGTATTGGGTGGTGCGTCTCTTCACCTTCGCGCAGGCGCGTGCCTGTCGCTCCAGGGCGATGTTGTCGATCTTCGTGCAGTTGGTGGAGAGAAGGATTGCGCACTTGGGCATGGCGACTTCGAGGGCGGCCTTGATCAGATCTTCGAGATGCTGTTCCACCTGCCAGAGGCGGCCTTGGTTTCCGCGTGAGAAAGTCGGTGGATCAAGAATGATGACATCGAATCGTTCGCCGCGTTGTTCCAGCTTCGGTAGCAGTTCGAGCGCATCATCGGCAATGAAGCGATGTTTGGCTTCATCGATGCCATTGAGAGCAAAGTTTTGCCTGCCACGATCCAGAGATTTACGGGAAAGGTCTACGCTTAGCGTCTCCGCTCCGGTGAGCGCCGCCACGACGCTGAAACTGCATGTGTAGGCAAAGGTGTTCAGCATGCGCTTTGGGCGCATGGTGCGGAGCTTGGCGCGATTGCCCCGCTGATCGAGAAACAGTCCGTGGCTGTAGCCTGTGCCGAAATCGAGGCCGTATCGGGTGCCAGCCTCGGTGACCACGGTCTGGATCGGAAGAGTCGCATCACCGCTGTGCAGGACGGGCGATATCCGCTCATCATTCTTCAGCGGCAAAAAGCGTGTGAAGACCCGCACAGGCCTCCATCCAGATTCGGCACTCCAGTTTTCCATGCCGTCCATCAGTTCTTTGAGGGCTTGGTCATTCTTGTGAGAGATCATCGCGTCATCTCCCAGACGCTCCAGCCAGCCACCTGAACCTGAGGCGATGCGATGTGCAGTGGTGCCTGCGGCTTCAAAAAGGGCACGCTGCGCCGGTGCCATCCAGGTGATGGGCTGAAGGGTAGGGCGGCGGGCAGTGGATGAACTCATAGGTGAGCCTTGCCGCAGTATCGAGAGAGGATCAAACCGTCACACCATTAACTTGAGCATGGAGGTCACGCCGAGAATGCGCTGATAGACGCCTGAGAGGCTGCCGTTCATGAAGCCCCCCGCCCGATGAAGTTCCTCTCGCGCCTCAGCGCCATCCTCTTTTCCGTCTCCTGCCTCCACGCTGGTGATATACCAGTGGTGGACACTGATCTGCCGCAGCCACTGGACCGCAGTTTTGCGAATGAATTAGTGTCGAACTCGCCCTTTAGTCGCTCTGTGAATTTGGAGGAAACGCTCCAGCTTACCGGCATCGCCTATGTGAATGGACGACCAGTGGCCACGGTCCTGAACAAGCAGACGAAGGAGCGTGTGCTCGTCTTTGAAGAGCCAAATGCGCTGGGCTGGCAACTGATGGCCGCGAACGCGGGCACGGACCCGAGCAATTCTCAGATCGAGATGAAGGTCGGGCAGGAAACCATCACCATGCACTATCATGGCCAGGAAATGTCCACGGACGGCGGTGGCAAAACCAACTCCAAGACAAGGCTGGCTGGTGCTGGGAAATCCAAGGATGGCGACAAGATGCGTCCCTCCTCCCTGCTCGGCGATCAGGGCCGCGAGATGTATGCCTCCCTCTCCTCCAATGCGCGTGACAAGTTCAAGGACCTCATGAAGTCGCGTCTGGAAAAGCATCCCGAACTCACGCCCGAGCAAAACGCGGACTACGCGAAAAAAGTCTTCGCCAAGCTGAAGGCGACAGATCAACCCAACTCCGGCGCCAAGCCGCCCAAGACCGGCAAGCCACCGAAGAAGAAGCAGGGAACCTGAGCGCACGTTCGCCACTTGCTGGTGCCGCGATTCCGCCGTTGCATAGGCCATGTTCCCCTACACCGCCCTCGCCGATGACAAGCCATGGCTGCCCGGCCCCTATGCCGGAGTCGAGCTGAAGATCCTGCACAAAAACGAGCAGACAGGAGGTGTGGTCGTGCTGCGGAAGTTCGCCGCAGGGCAGACCATCCCAGAGCACACGCATCCCGTGGCCAATGAATGGGCGTGGATCCTCTCCGGCGAGTGGGAGGAAAGTGGCGTCATCTACACACCCGGCACGCTGTTCTTTGCGCCGAAAGGCGTGGCGCATGGCCCGCATGTCGCGAAGACGGAAGTGATCAGCCTCACCACCTTCGATGGCCCATTGACGGTGGCATGAGGGGAGATGCCTGAAGTGTCTGCAAAGCCTTGGGCTTTGATGACGTAGCCATGGGCACTCACCATGCAGCCTTCCTCCGCCTCGCCTTCGTCACGCCGTTCGTTTCTGAAACACACCACTCTTCTAGCGGCTGGCGGATGGGCCAGCGAGATCATGGCGCAGTCAGGGACAGCAAAGGGGCCGCTGATGGCTTACGTCGGCACCTACACCTCGCCCTTGAAGAACATGAAGGCCACTCAGGTGGATCTGCCGCCGGGAAATGGTCGTGGCATTCATCTTTTTACGGTGGATCGCAGCACGGGGGCGATGTCGCCAGTAGGTGTGTATGAAATGGGCACGAGCCCGAGCTGCCTAGCCTTTAATGCAGAGAAGACACGTCTGTATTCCGGCAATGAAACCGAACGTGTCGGTGAAAACGAGTCCGGCACGGTCAGCGCTTTCGCGATTGAAAAAGATGGCTCCTTGAAGCTGCTGAACTCAGTCAGCTCAGGCGGCAAAGGCCCGGCGCATCTGAGCGTGCATCCGAGTGGCAAATACGTGCTTGTGGCGAACTACTTCGGCGGCTCCGTGGCCGTGCTGCCGATCAAGGAAGATGGCAGTCTCGGTGAAGCGACGGATGTGAAGAAGGATGCAGGCAAGGTCGGGCCGACCAAGGCCACCAACGCCCCTCCGGGCAGCTTTGCCATCAGCGGACATGACCAAACTCATGCTCACATGATCGAAGCGGATCACTCGGGCAAGTTTGTCATCCATGTCGATCTCGGGCTCGATCAGATCCTCGTCTGGAAGTTCGACGAACAAAAAGGCACGCTCACGCCTGCCGACACGTCCTCCGTCTCTCTGCCGCCGGGCGATGGTCCGCGTCACTTTGCCTTTCACCCAAACTCACGCTGGTTCTACTCCATCCAGGAGGAAGGCTCCACCGTGGTGCTCTTTGACTTCGATACGCAAACCGGAGGCCTCACTGCGCGCCAGACCCTTTCAAGCCTTCCGCCCGGTTATGAAGGCAGCAACTTCTGCTCTGAGATCACTGTCTCCGCCGATGGCAAATTCGTCTATGCCGGCAATCGCCTCCACGATAGCATCGCCATCTTCGCCATTAGCGCGGATGGTTCGCTCAGCTATGTGACGGAGGAATGGACGCATGGCGACTATCCCCGCAGCTTCACCTTTGATCCCACTGGTGAGTTTCTCTACTGCTGCAATCAGCGGGCTGATCACATCGCCATCTTCCGCGTGGAGAAAAGCACCGGCAAATTGACCTTCACCGGTCACTACACGCCCGTGGGCAATCCCTCGCAGATCGTGTTTAAGGATCTGGCGAAGGCGGGATGAAGGATCGAAAGTGAAGAAGGATAAGGTCTGCCGTCTTGTGATCGTGATCACTTGAGAGCATTAATGCAGACCTGAATCGCTGCCAGATCAAAGGAGTCCCAGCTTCACCATCGTGGCCTTCAATTCGGCGACCTTGGCTTCTTCCAGTTCGACCATCGGCAGGCGGATTTCGCTGGTGCAATGACCGGCGAGTGCCATCGCTGCTTTGATCGGGATGGGGTTCGTGGAGAGCTTCAGGAAGGCGGCGAGCAGCGGGTAATATTGATGATGCAGTTTGCCAGCACCAGCGTAGTCGCCAGCGAGCGCGAGCTTCACCAGGTCGCTGATCTGTTTCGGGATGAGGTTCGAGGCAACACTCACCACGCCGACACCACCGACGGCCATGAAGGGCAGCGTCAGGCTGTCATCGCCGGAGAGGATCTCGAAGTTGGCGGGCAGCACCTGCTTCATCTGATTCACGCGCTCGGGATTGCCACCGGCTTCCTTGATGGCGCAGATGTTCGGGCAGGACTCGGCGAGACGCACGAGCACATCCACACCGATCTCGATGCCGCAGCGTCCGGGGATGCTGTAGAGCATGATCGGGAGCTTCGTGCTCTGGGCCACGGCTTTGAAGTGCT
>JBILPY010000223.1:0-6726 GCA_044373575.1 Prosthecobacter sp.
CCAATGAAAACTTCACCACTCAAGATGCTCCTAACGGTCGCATTGCTTTGGTTGGCAGGCCACTCACACGCCAGCACCATTTTCTGGAGTAGCAGCTTCACCAATAATATTTTACTCACGAGCAGCGGGCAGCCACTGGACGGGTCTTTCTCCTTTGAGATCGGCTACTTTGCGAACGGCTTTGATCCGACGCTAGGACCATACGACCAGTGGGAGACGAACTGGAAGGTTTTTGATCGTGCTTATGATCCGACGCCGCTGGACCCCAATGATGGCGACCCTGAAGGCTGGAATGTTCCAATGCAGTTTTTTGTTGGGACGGTAGATCATACGGTCACGGGTGGGTCCAGTTCTCCAGATGCAAATCCTTCGGATGTCTTCAATCAGGGAGATGTGGCCTATCTGTGGGTGTACAACAACAAAAGCCTCGATTCGACCACGGAGTGGGCCCTGGTAAAGGACACAAGTGGGCTGGCAAACGTCTGGAGTTTCCCTGATCCCACGGATACAGGCTCGTATAACTGGGATTTGGATGATGCGGACACTGCCATCGTCGGCGGTGTAAATGATATGCAGGGCGGGGGAGCCTATTCGGTGAATCCGGGAACATTTGCTCTTCAAACCCACATGGTTCCAGAGCCTGGGTCTGCCCTTCTGATTTTGCTGGCTGCCGGAGTCTGGGCATCTCGCCGAATCCGATTCCATCCATCAGGTTCCCGCTGAATTTAGAATGTGCGTTAGCTTCTCACTCTTCAATGCCTGCATTCGCGGTCCAGTGATGGCCCGCTTTCGCGCTTTGTTGATTGGGAGTTCGATTGGGTTGTGTTTTTTGGCTGGGCCGGTGACCGCGCAGACTCTCGACTTCGGCGACTACTCCAGCTTTGGCAGCGCCAGCAGCACGGTGGTCACCACGCTGAAGATCGGTGCCACCACGGACAAGGAATCCGCCGTCACCTCGAATGCCACGGCCACGGGAGATGATATCACGGGCAGTGATGATGAAGACGGCGTGACACTGCCAACCAGCATCATCCAGGGGGCTTTGACGACCATGACGGTAAACGTCACCAACACCACTGGCTTTTCGACCTACCTCAACGTCTGGATCGATTTCAACGGCAACGGTTCCCTCGCTGATACGGGTGAGTTGGTATTAACTAATTCCGTGATTGCCAACGGTACCTCGAACTCGAACCGAACCGTGACTTTCACCGTTCCGCTTACGGCTACTGTCGGGGTGGCGGGCGTGCGCGTGCGCCTGAGCTCGGGCTCCAGCCCAGGCCCCACCACTTCCATCGGCAATGGTGAGGTCGAGGATTACGTCGTCAACATTGTGACAAGCACGGACTTCGGTGACTATCCATCCTTTGCCTCGGCATCACAGCGGGCAGATAGTGCTCTAATTCGCATCGGCACCACCGCTACGGATACCGAAGCGGCAAATCCCGCCACTGGCACCGCTACAGTGGATGATACCACGGGCACGGATGACGAAGATTTGACCATGCCGGTGTTCACGGTTGGTGCAGCCACGACCCTTTCAGTGCCCGTTACAGCTACAACAGCCTCTCTCAGCGGCACCACCGCTCGTGCGATCGTGTTTGTGGACTGGAATGGCGACAATGACGTAATCGATACCAATGAAACACTCGCGGTGCAAACCATTGCCACCGGCACCAACACACTCAGTTTCACCCTGACACCGCCAACGGGCACGGTGCCTGGCACCAAATATCTGCGCATTCGCGTGTCTGAAACGAATGCCACTCCGGCCTTCAGTGGTGCCTCTACGCTCAGAGGTGAGGTGGAAGACTATGCCGTGACTGTATTGCCAAACACCGACTTCGGCGACTACCCCTCTTTTGCTTCGGCGACACAGGTAGCAAACAGCCTGCTCCGCATTGGCACGGCGGCCACGGACACTGAGGCGGCGAATCCAACCACTGGCACTGCGACGGCGGATGACACCACGGGCACCGATGATGAAGATTTGACCATGCCAGTGTTCATCGTCGGTGCGGCCACGACCCTGTCGGTTCCTATCACGGCGACTCTCGCCTCTCTCAGTGGCACGGCAGCGCGTGCCATCGTGTTTGTGGACTGGAATGGCGACAATGACGTGCTCGACACGAATGAAACGCTCGCGGTGCAAACCATCGCAACCGGCACCAACACGCTCAGCTTCAGCCTCACTCCGCCTGCGGGTACGGTGTCAGGGACCAAGTATCTGCGCATTCGTGTGGCTGAAACGAATGCTACTCCTGCCTTCAGCGGTGCTTCAACACTCAAAGGTGAGGTGGAAGACTATTCCATCACAGTTGTCAGCGATGATTCTGGCGACTTCGCCAGCTTTGGCAGTGCCAGCAGCACCATGCTTGCCACGCTAAAAATCGGAGCGACAACAGATGCCGATGCCAGCGCGACCACGAATGCCACGGCCACGGGTGATGACACCACTGGAAGTGACGACGAAGATGGCGTCACAATTCCAGCGAGTTTCGCACAGGGCTCTGCCAGTTCAATGACGGTCAATGTGACCAACACGACTGGCTCCAGCGCCTATCTGAACGTTTGGATCGACTTCAATGCTAACGGAGTGCTTACAGACAGTGGTGAACAGGTCGCCGCGAACTCTTTGATCGCCACGGGAACTTCTTCCGCCAATAGAACGGTCAACTTTACCGTGCCCGCTACCGCCACTCTTGGCAATGTAGGTGTCCGTGTGCGTCTGACTTCCACCAGCACAGCGGGAGCCACTGGATCCAGTGGCAATGGCGAAGTGGAAGACTATCTGGCAACCATCTCGGGGCCGATCACCGACTTTGGTGATTTCGCCGGCTTCACCAGCGCCAGCAGCACAGTGAACAGCAGTCTTAAAATCGGCGCGACCACAGACACGGAAGTATCTGCTATGACCGATGCGACAGCGACGGGAGATGACTTGGATGGCACGGACGATGAGGATGGAGTGGTGGTGCCGGTGAGCATTGCGCAGGGAGCAGCTGGCAGCCTGGGTCTTACTCTGAGCAACACCAGTGGCACGACGGCCTATCTCAATGCGTGGATGGACTTCAATCGCAACGGGGTGCTCACGGATGCGGGCGAGCAGATTGCGGTGAACACCAGCATTGCGGCGGGTACCTCGAATGCGAATCAGACGATCAACTTCACGGCTCCGGTGGCTGCCAGCCTTGGCACGGCCGGTGTGCGCGTGCGGCTGACGAGTGTCATCACGCCGGGAGCGGACGGCCTGGATGGCAATGGTGAAGTGGAGGATTACACGACCAACATCGTCGTGCCGACGACGGACTTTGGCGATGAGCTCGACTTCGCCGATGCCATGAGCACAGCGAACAACATGCTGCGTCTCGGTGCACTGGTGGATGTGGAAGGCTCGTCCACCAAGAACGCCGGTGCCACGGGGGATGACATCACCGGCAGTGATGACGAGGACGGCCTGAGCTTCCCCTCCGTCACCGCAGGGCAGCCGGTGACGCTGCCCGTGACGGTAACTAATAATAGAGGTGCGCCTGCTTTCCTCAATGCCTGGATCGACTTCAACAACAACGGTTCACTGCTGGATGCAGGGGAGCAGGTCGCCAGCAACGTCAGCGTGGCGGATGGCCTGACCGACAGCGTCATCAATCTCAACTTCAGCATCCCGACGAACGCGGTGACGGCGGCGACGAGCCTCGGCACACGCTTCCGCATCACGGACACGGCCAGCCCTGCTCCGACCGGCTTTGCCGGCATCGGTGAAGTGGAAGATCATCCGATCGTCATCCTCGCACCGCTCACCGACTTCGGTGACCACAGCGACTACGCAGACGTCTCCAACACGGCCAGCACCAACCTGCGCCTCGGTGCTCTGGTCGATACGGAGTATGCTTCGACACGCAACGCCACCGCCACCGGTGATGACACTGCTGGCAATGACGATGAAGACGGCGTCACGATCCCGGCGATGATTGCTGGCGCTCCAGCGACGATCCCGGTGACGGTGACGAACAACACGGGTGCGTCTGCCTTCCTCAATGCCTGGATCGACTATAATGACAACGGCGTCTTTGGTGACGCGGGCGAGCAGATCGCCACGAACACCGGCATCGCCAATCTCAGCACCAATGTCGTGACCAACATCGTCATCACCGTGCCAGCGACGGCGACCACGGCAGCAAGCCTTGGTGTGCGCGTGCGCATCACGGCGCTGTCCGCACCCGGAGCCAGCGGCGCGGGAGGTGTCGGTGAGGTGGAGGATTATGTCGTGACCATCGCGGCACCGACGACGGACTTTGGTGACTTCACCAGCTTTGGCAGCGCCAGCAGCACACGCAATGCCACTTTGAAGCTCGGTGCGCTGCTCGACACCGAGTTTGTGCAAACCGCCAATGCCACGGCGACGGGCGATGACATCACGGCCAGCGATGACGAAGACAGCGTCACCTTCCCAAGCATGACCGCTGGTGCGCCTGCGACGATCCCTGTGCTGGTGACGAATACGAGCGGTGCTGCGGTGTTCCTCAATGCCTGGATCGACTACAACAACAACGGTTCGCTGGCGGATGCTGGCGAGCAGATCGCCACGAACGTCAGCATCGCCAATGGCAGCAGCAACCTCACGCAGAACCTCAACATCACGGTGCCAGCAGGCGCTTTGACCGGTGTGAACCTCGGCGCACGCTTCCGTCTGACGAGCACCAGCGGTGCTGCAGCGACGGGACTCGTCGGCAATGGTGAAGTGGAAGACTACATCGTGACCATCACCGCACCGACGACTGACTTTGGGGACGATCTCGACTTTGCGGATGCGTCACAGGGCGCGAACCCGTTCCTGCGTATGGGTGCGCTCATCGACACTGAATTTGTGTCCACACGCAACGCCACTGCCACGGGCGATGACACGACGGGCAGTGATGACGAAGACGGCGTCGTGGTTCCTGCCATGATCGCCGGTCAAACCGTGACGATCCCAGTGACGATTAGCAATGGCACGGGAGCGGATGGTTATCTCAATGCCTGGATCGACTACAACAACAATGGCGTGCTCACCGACTCCGGCGAGCAGGTGGCCAGCAACATCTTGATTGCCACCGGAGCGGTCAATGCCGTGACCAACTTGAGCGTGACCGTGCCGCCCAGCGCGACGACCGGTGTGAGCCTCGGCCTGCGCTTCCGTCTGTCGGCACCGAGCGGCCTCGGCCCGACGGGCACCAACGGTCTCGCCGGTGAAATCGAAGATTATGTCGTGACCATCGCCGCACCGACCACCGACTTTGGTGACCACGCCAGCCTGGCGGATGCCAGCAGCACGCAGACCACCACGATCAAACTCGGTGCGCTCACCGACACCGAGTTCCTCTCCACGCGCAATGCCACCGCCACGGGCGATGACACCACCGGCGTGGACGATGAAGACGCCGTGACCATCCCAAGCATGACCGCTGGTGCTCCTGCAACGATCCCGGTGCTCGTCACCAATACCAGCGGCGCAGCCGTCAATCTCAACGCCTGGATCGACTACAACAACAACGGCTCGCTGGCCGATGCCGGTGAACAAATCGCCACGAACGTCAGCATCGCCACCGGCAGCAACAACATCACGCAAAACATCGCCACCACCGTGCCCGCCACGGCCACCACGGGCGTGAACCTGCCGGTGCGTGTGCGCTTGACCTCAACGCTGACCCCAGGCCCGACCGGAGCCAGCGGCAATGGTGAAGTCGAAGACTATATCGTCAACATCGCCAATCCGACGACTGACTTCGGTGACTTCGCCAGCTTTGGCAGCGCCAGCAATGCCGCCAATGCCACGCTGCGTCTCGGTGCGCTCATTGATGCCGAATTTGCCGCCACCACCAATGCCGCGGCGACGGGTGATGACATCACCGCCAGCGATGACGAAGACGGCGTCACCCTGCCGACGATCATCGCGGGTCAAACGCTGACCGTTCCAGTCGTGGTGACCAATACGACCGGCGCAGGTGCCTTCCTCAACGCCTGGATCGACTTTAATAATGACGGCGACGTGCTCGACGCTGGCGAACAAGTCATCACCAACGCGGCGGTGGCCAATGGCAGCAGCAACACCACCATCACCCCGAGCGTCACCGCACCTGCCACCGCGTTGACCGGCGTCAATGTCGGTGTGCGCTTCCGCCTGACCACCACCGCCACGCCCGGAGCCACGGGAGTCATGGGCACCTTGGGCGAAGTGGAAGACTACGTGATCTCCATCGCCGTGCCGACGACCGACTACGGTGATCATCTGGGCTTTGCCGATGCCACCAGCACGCGGAACGCCACGATCAAACTCGGTGCGCTCACCGATGTGGAGTTCCTCTCCACGCGCAATGCCACGGCCACGGGCGATGACACCACCGGCAGCGATGACGAAGACGCCGTCACGTTCCCAACGCTCATGGCCGGAGCATCAGCGACGATCCCGGTGCTCGTCACCAACACCAGCGGCGCTGTGGTCAATCTCAACGCCTGGATCGACTACGACAACAACGGCACGCTGGAAGCCGGTGAACAGATCGCCACGAACGTCAGCATCCCGACGGGCAGCAACAACCTCACGCAGAACATCATCGCCACCGTGCCCGCCACCGCGACGACGGTGACCAATCTTGGCGCACGCTTCCGTCTGACCTCCACCGCCACACCGGGTGCCACCGGCGTCAGCGGCAATGGTGAAGTGGAAGACTACATCGTGAGCATCGCCAA
>JBILPY010000225.1:0-6723 GCA_044373575.1 Prosthecobacter sp.
CTCCAGTCTCGGTCTGCCACCAAGTATCTACGATCGGGCAGCGACCGCCGCCGACCTTGTTGTGATACCACATCCAGGCCTCGGGATTGATCGGCTCACCCACGGTGCCGAGCAGGCGCAGACTGCTGAGGTCGTGCTTCTTCAGCCACTCATCGCCCCATTTCATAAAGGCACGGATGGCAGTCGGAGCAGTGTAGAAGACCGTGACAGCGTATTCTTCGATGATCTTCCAGAAGCGGTCGTTCTCCGGCCAGTTCGGCGCGCCTTCAAACATGAGCGAGGTGGCACCGAGGGCCAGCGGACCATAGACCATGTAGGTGTGACCCGTGACCCAGCCGATGTCGGCGGTGCACCAGTACACATCGTCGTCACGCAGATCGAAGACGTATTTGCAGGTCATCTGCGCGTGCAGCAGGTAGCCGCCCGTGGTGTGCAGGATGCCCTTTGGCTTGCCCGTGCTGCCGCTGGTGTAAAGGATGAACAGAGGCGACTCCGCATCCATCGCCACGGGGGCGCAATGCGCGTCCACGTATTCGAGTTCGCGGTGCCACCAGACATCGCGGCCTTCCTCGATGTGGATGTCCTGGTTCGTGCGCCTGAAGACGATCACCGTCTTCACCGGAGTGTCGCCACCCTTCAGCGCGTCATCGACATTCTTCTTCAAAGGCACCACTGCACCGCGACGGTAGCCGCCGTCTGCCGTGATGATGAGAGATGCGCCGCTGTCCTGCACGCGATCCTTGATCGACTCCGCACTGAAGCCGCCGAAGATGACGCTGTGCATCGCTCCGATGCGGGTGCAGGCGAGCATGGCGATAGCCGCCTCAGGCACCATCGGCATGTATATGATCACGCGGTCGCCCTTCTTCACCTTGTGGCGCTTCAGCACATTGGCAAAGCGGCACACATCGCGGTGGAGCTGCTGATAAGTGATCACGCGCTTCTCACCCGGCTCGCCTTCCCAGATGATCGCGGCCTTTGACTTGCGCGGGCCGTCCAGATGACGGTCCAGGCAGTTCTCACTGACGTTCAGTTTGCCGCCGACGAACCACTTCGCGTTCGGGCATTTCCAGTCCAGCACCTTCGTGAAAGGTTTGCTCCACAGCAGTTCCTTCGCCTCGCGACCGAAGAACTTGTCGGGATGCTTGATCGACTCCTCATACATCTGCTTGTACTGCGCCAGCGAGCTCACGCGCGCCTTCTTGGCAAAAGCCGCGTCAGGCTTGAAGAGGCGGTTCTCGGTCATGAGAGACTGGTTCTTGCTGGTTGCCTTGGGGGCAGCCTTCGCGGCGGGTTTCGCAGCAGGCTTG
The DNA here is from genome assembly GCA_044373575.1 of Prosthecobacter sp. Lineage (GTDB taxonomy): Bacteria > Verrucomicrobiota > Verrucomicrobiia > Verrucomicrobiales > Verrucomicrobiaceae > Prosthecobacter. Next base: position 1,311 of record JBILPY010000225.1, read on the forward strand.
GCAGCTTTCTTCGGGGCGGGTTTGGCGGCTTTCTTTTGGCTCATGGGTGGGGAAAGAGGGCGGAATTAACGCGAGGAATCAGAGGCTACATGCAGAGAACTCCCTCTGGCAATCACGGACTCTGGTTCTTTGCTGCATTTGGTCACAAAAAGCCGGTCCTTGGTTCCGTCGAGATTCTCCATCAAGTCACGCCTGCTTTTTAGTGGCTTACGTCTTGGTTGAGATGGTGCACACCAAACTAAAAGCTCTCGTCCTTCTTCGGTGTGGCGTCCTTGGGCTTGTCCTCGATATTGGGTACGATAAAAGGCCTGCCAGAGGCAGGCCAACCAGAATGATGACGAAATCGCCGGAGAACGACAAGACCAATTTGACCTCGGCGGTGAGTCCGGCCAGTAAGCCCGTCATGTCATCCCCCTTTGATTGTATGCTTCGCGCCCGCCTTTATGGTATCGTCGATCTCGGTTATGTGAAGCCTGAGCAGGTCGCGGAGACGACCCGTGCGCTCTGTGAGGGCGGCGTGGACCTCCTGCAATTACGAGCCAAGCGCGCGTCTCCGGCCGAGGTGGAAACCCTTGCCCATGCCATGCTTCCGGTGACGCGTGATCTCGGCGTGCCACTTGTCATCAATGATCATCTCGAAGTCGCTGCCGCTGTCGGCAGCGAAGGCGTGCATGTGGGGCAGGACGACGACTCTGTGGCAAAGGCGCGTGCCGTGGTGGGGCAGGGGATCTTCGTGGGGAAGTCCACCCACAGTCTCGCCCAGGCTGAGGCGGCGCAGGAAGAAGGGGCGGACTACATCGGCTTTGGCCCGCTTTATGCCACGGGCACGAAGCCCGACTACGTACCCATCGGTCTGCAAGACATCACTGAGGTGCATCGCCGAGTTACATTACCCATCTTTTGCATTGGCGGCGTGAATGCTGCCCGTGCCCCGGAAATCATCGCTGCTGGCGCGCGCCGCGTTGTCGTCGTCTCCGCCTTCCTGCTCGCCTCCGATGTGCGTGCCGAAGTGCGTCGATTGAAGGCGATGCTGCCTTGATGTGAGGAGCGTGTTCTGTTTTAGATGGTTCATCTCATGCGCTGCCTTTTTCTCACCCTCCTCCTGCCTGTCGCCGCGTGGTCGCAGGCGGTGACTCTGCCCAGACCTTACTCCCCACTGCCACCGATCATGGTGGATTGGGCGGAGGCGCAAAAGACCCTGCCTGATATGGCCGTCGCCTTTCAGCAGACGCGCACGATCCCCGCGCTGAAGCAGCCTGTCACCGCACGCGGCCATTTCTGGCGGTTCCAGGATGGGGCCTTCCGCTGGGAGCTCGGCGAGCCTGCGTTTACCGTGCTGGTGCATGACATGAAGGAATTTCGCGTGCGCGAGGCTACTGACATCCCCTGGCAGGTGCTGGAGGAGGACGACCCGCGTTACCGCATGTGGGCGCGCTTTCTCAGCGGGCGTGAAGCCTCCCCCGAAGACCTCGCGCGGCATTTCCTCGTCAAAGTCGCCGAAGACAGTCCAGGTGTCGCCACCGTGACGCTGCGTCCGAAGGCCCCGTTTGTGAAACGCTACCTGAAGCAGATTGATCTCCAGATCAGCCACAGCACGAAGCGCCTCCTGCAACTCCGCGTCCTTCAGGGCGACGGCTCCACGATGCTGATGCAGTTCGGTGAACCCCGGCCAGTCAGCGCAGTGGAAAAGGCGAAACTGCTCGCGAAGTAAAGGGACGGCTGCCGGTGTGATGGATGGAGGGCTCTAGGCTTCATGGAGCCTGGAGCACCCACGTCTCCACCCACAACGCGCCTGCCTCACTCCACGTCGTAGTGCCTCTCACTCAAGGATTTGTCGTGCTCATAGACCTGCTCCTTCATGAGGTTGCCTTTCCTGGACCAGTAGCAGTTCAGGCCGTGGCGCTGGCCGTTTTCAAAATGGGTTTCGGTAGAGAGCTGGTCGTTGTTCCTCTGCAGGGTTAATGGTATCCACTAGGTGCCTGTTGCGGAATTACATGATATCAAGGGCCGTAGTGGCCGCAATTGAACTGGTTTGGCGATGATAGAGGGTGCGAGTATAAGTCGGGCTACGGTCCGGCTTAGGTGCGATGGCGCAGGCCGTCGTGCTTTAAACATACCAACTCCGACTATCCAATGAAGACGACACTTTACGCATCTCTATTGGCACGACGCCTGGGTCTATCTGTTTGCCTGCTCACGCTGAGTATCGCCGTCGCACAACCGCTGAAGGCCCAGACTAGCTTTGCTGAAGCTTTGCAGAGTGAGGGTAGCCGCACGGTGATAGCTGCCACTACCAAGCCCGCCGCACAACAATCGCGCGACCTTGCCTCGACAGACCAACCAGTGAAATCCATCCCTTTCGACCAACTCGGTGAGGAGGCGCAGAAGCAGTATTCGGGCGAGGGCATCTCCATCATGCCTACGGCGGATGGGGCGCGGCTGCGGGCCGTTTTTCAGAAGCTTGAGGGTCTGGCCACGCCGGAAGGCCTGTGGCTGAAGTCCACGGCGGAGGAGGACACAGGGAAGGGAACCCGTTTCCGGGTGCGTGCCATGGCCATCGGGCGGGAGGGCTGCACGGTGCCTCCGGTCCGCCTGACGGCCCAAGGACAGGTGCGGGTCGAGCCTGACGTCACCGCCCTTGTGCGGCCAGGGCTGATTGAGGAATACACCGTGAGCATGGACGGCGTGCGGCAGGACTTTGTCATACTCCAACGGCCGTCAGGAGCAGGGAAGTTGGGCGTCGATCTGGAGGTTTGTGGTGCCGTCGCCAAGGCGGCCAATGACGGTGCGCGGTTGACCCTTGCCGACAGTGGGCGCGAGATTGCTTACTGCCGCTTGCGCGTAACTGATGCGATAGGACGGGAACTCGCGGCACGCTTGGAGGTGGTCACTGCCAATCATTTGAAGGTCCGTGTCGATGACCGAGAGGCCAATTATCCCATTCGCATCGACCCAACTTTCAGCGATGCGGACTGGATCAGCATGGGGGGATTGCCGGGGACCGACAACACGGTGGAGGCCATGGCGGTGGATGGCACGGGCAATCTTTACATCGGGGGCGCGTTCAGCTTGGTCAGTGACATTTTCGCTAGCCGAATCGCCAAATGGGATGGCAGCACATGGAGTGCATTGGGCTCGGGAATGGACGGCAATGTGTATGCCTTGGCAGTGTCCGGGACGGACCTTTACGCGGCGGGAGAATTCACCACGGCGGGCGGGGTGAATGCCAGCCGAATCGCAAAATGGGACGGCAGCACTTGGAGCGCCCTTGGCTTGGGGGTGGACAGCGATGTCAATGCACTTGTGCTGTCCGGCACGAACCTCTACGCGGGGGGCATCTTCACCTCCGCAGGCGGGGTTAGCGCCGCACGCATCGCCAGATGGGACGGCAGCACTTGGAGTGCGCTGGGCACGGGGATGGACAACAGGGTGCGTGCCTTGGCGGTGTCCGGCACGAACATTTATGTTGGAGGAGATTTTAACATGGCGGGTGGGGTAAGTGCCGTCCACATCGCCAAATGGAACGGCAACGTGTGGACCGACCTCGGCTCCGCCATGAACAACTCCAAAGTGAGTGCTTTGGCGGTCTCCGGCACGGACCTTTACGTCGGGGGCGACTTCACGACGGCGGGTGGGGTGGGTGCGGTCAACATTGCCAAGTGGAACGGCAGTGCTTGGAGCACCCTCGGCTCGGGGGGATTGGACGGGTTACGTGTTTTGGCCGTATCCGGCACGGACCTCTACGCTGGAGGTGCCTTTAGCTCGGCGGGCGGGGTGAGTGTCGGCCGCGTAGCCAAATGGAACGGCAGCGCTTGGAGTTCTGTTGGATTAGGGACGGACGGTAGCGTGCATGCGCTGGCCGTATCCGGCACAGACCTTTATGCGGGGGGAGGTTTCACCAGTGCGGGTGTGGTGGGGGCAACCTCCCTCGCCAAATGGAATGGCAGTGCTTGGAGCGCCCTCGGCACGGGGATGGACCGCTACGGCGTGCTGGCCCTTGCGGTGTCTGGCACAGATCTCTACGCGGGGGGCGGCTTCACCAGCGCGGGCGGTGTTGCTGCCAGCTACATAGCCAAATGGGATGGCAGTGTTTGGACCCCCCTCGGCTTGGGGGTGAATTACGGCCTGGTGTATGCCTTGGCCGCGTCCGGCCCGGACCTTTATGCCGGGGGCAGTTTCGGCACGGTGGGTGGGCTGAGCGCCAGCAACATCGCCAAGTGGAACGGCACCGCTTGGAGCGCCCTCGGCTCGGGAACGAATGACAGGGTGAGTGCATTGGCGGTGTCTGGCACGGACCTTTACGTGGGCGGTTTGTTCACCATGGCAGGTGGGGTGAGTGCCAGCCACGTTGCCAAATGGAATGGCAGCACTTGGAGCGCACTTGGCACGGGAGTGGACGGCCAAGTGTCCAGCCTTGCAATCTCCGGCATGGACCTCTACGCGGGGGGTAATTTTACCAGTGCGGGTGGTGTTGCTGCCAATTACGTCGCCAAATGGAACGGCAGTGCTTGGGGGGCGCTGGGATCGGGTGTGAGCAGTGCCGTTTCCGCCCTCGCGGTGTCTGGCACGGATCTCTATGCGGGGGGCTCTTTCGCGACAGCAGGTGGAGTGACGGCCAACTACATAGCTAAGTGGGATGGCAGCGCTTGGAGCGGTCTCGGCACGGGATTCGATTCCGACGTGTATGCCCTGGCAGTGTCCGGCGCAGACCTCTACGCAGGGGGCGTCTTCACCACGGCGGGAGCTTTGGCGGTCAATCACATTGCCAAATGGAATGGCAGCATGTGGAGCGCCTTGGGCTCAGGGATGAACTGGGGCGTGTATGCCCTGGCGGCGTCCGGCCCAGACCTCTACGCGGGAGGCACTTTTACCATAGCGGGTGGGAAGGTGTCCGGCTACATGGCGCTTGCGCGTGCTGCTTCGTCTGCACCAGAGATCGTTGTCGAGCAACCTGCCGGGACCGCTCTTACGGACAATGCGTCCATCATCAACTTCGGCCCACGGCTGGTCGGGGCGGCGGGTGGTGCCGCCGATTTCGGTGGCAACTCGTATAAGCTGGTGCTGCCGGCCGACCCGTACGCAGGGGAAAATAATTCATGGATTGCCGCAGACGCCAGAGCTGCCGCGAGCCTGTATCGCGGCGTTCACGGACATTTAGCCACCGTCACGTCTGAAGCTGAGAACCGGTTCCTGGCCGGATTGAGTCGGCGGACTGACCAGTGCGGGGCGTGGTTGGGTGGCAATGCGGCAACCGGCTGGCGGTGTGGGCCTGAGACGGGGCAATCCTTCTCCTTCGAGGCGTGGGGTGGTGGGGAGCCGAACAACGCGGGATACGTCTATATGAGCATCGGCTCGGGGTTCGCAGGCGTTTCAAAGGGGGGATGGTTGGACGATTCGGGAAACCAAGGCTACC
>JBILPY010000224.1:0-6723 GCA_044373575.1 Prosthecobacter sp.
CTCAACCTAGCCACGCCATCCCCAGCATTAGCTGCAAGGGCAATTGCTACGACAACGCTGCCATGGAATCGTTGTGGACCACGCTCAAGACCGAGACCTTTGGCACCACCATCCCCATGATCTTTGATTACATCACCACCTTGTATAACTCCAAACGCCTCCACTCATCCCTCGGCTACATGCCCAGTTGGACTTCGAAGCATCCCTCAACTAACGACCCAACTGTCCGCTTTATCGAGGCAAGATCAAGGAAAGCCGTGCCCGGAAAGTGAACCATCGCTAAGCTATACGCATGTCTGCACCACTCCCTGCCGAAACCAACCCCTGGACGACCCTCAGCACGCGGGAGGTCTATGTGAATCCCTGGATCGGAGTGCGGGAGGATCAGGTGATCAATCCCAGCGGTGGGCAGGGGATCTATGGGGTGGTTGAATACAAGAACCGCGCTGTCGGTGTGGTGCCCATCGATGACGATGGCTTTACCTGGCTGGTGGGGCAGTGGCGTTACTGCCATGAGTCCTACGAGTGGGAGATTCCGGAAGGGGGCTGCCCCCCGGGGGAGGAGCCTGCGGAATGTGCGCGGCGGGAGCTTTTGGAAGAGACGGGACTGCGCGCGGAGGTCATCGAGCCCCTGCTCTCGGGCCTCCAGCTTTCCAACTCGACGACGAACGAGGTGTGCGATCTCTTTGTGGCGCGGGGGCTGACGATGGGTGAATCCGCCCCGGAGGAGACGGAGAAGCTGAATGTGCTGCGACTGCCTTTGAAGGAAGCGATTGCTATGGCCATGGATGGCCGCATCAAAGACAGCCCGAGTGTGCTGGCGCTGCTGAGGCTGGCGGTCACGGGCGTGTGACCCGGAGGCGCATGAATCGCTGGGCACCGCTGTTCATCGGGTTGCTGTCACGCACGACGAGGGTGGTGCTGGTGCTGGATTCGATGACGACGCCGGAGGTGGTCCAGGCGGCTGGATTGGAGAGGTCGCTGGTGATTTCTACGATGTAGGTCAGGTCTGTCGCCGAAGGATTCTTGGTGATGGTGAAGCGGAGATGGCGGTCGCTTGCCAGCGGCACGGTGTCGAGCACGAGGTTTGCCGAGGCGGCATTGGAACTGTTGGGAGAGAGACCCAGTGCATACTCGATCAGGTTCGGGATACCATCGAGATCCATGTCCGCGGTATCAGCGGCGTCGCCGGTCAGGGTGACCGAGCCAAAATTTTGCTGCCGCCATGTCTGGCTGGGGGTGCCGGTGACGGTGACGACAAAGGAAGTGGTGGCTGTGGTGCCTGAATCCTGGGCTCCGAGGGTGATGACGGCTCTGCCGACTTTGTCCGTCGCTGGAGTAACCGTCACCGTGCGGTAGATGCCGGTGCCGCTGATGTTGATGCTGCTCAGGGGAACCAGCGCGAGGTTGGAGGACCCTTTGGTGATCGTCAGCGCTGTGATCGGTGTTTCCAGATCATCGACGCTGAAAAGCTGAGCAGGTGTGGAACTGTTGAGCGGGATGGTTTGATCGCTCAAAGTGGTGATCGAGGGCAGGTCATTGCTGCTCGTCACGGTGAGAACAAAGGTGTCTGAGGCGGTGAGGATGCCATCACTCACGGTGAGGGTGATGGTCGCTGAGCCGAATTGATTGCTCATCGGACTGACGGTGACCGTCCGGCTGGCACCGCTGCCTGCTAGGAAGACGGCGGCATTGGGCACGAGGGCTTGATTGGAGGAGCTGATGCTGACGGGCAGTGCGCTGGCCGCTGTCTCGGCATCGCCCACGGTGAATGAGATCGCGCTGGTGGTGCTGTCTTCGCTGATTTCTAGGTCGGTGACATTGCTGATCGTGGGTGCCGTGTTTGGCAGGCTGGTGCCGGGTGCGGTGAAGTTAATCCCTGGCGCCGTGGAAACCATGACGGTGGCGGGAATGGCGACTCGTGAGATGCCAGGACCGGACCAAGCGACGGAGACGTGATCCCCGCCACCACCTTCCTGCTGCTGGGCCTCGATCCAATACACTTTGCCGGCAACGAGCGGGATGGTGGCAGATTTCTGGGCGCTGCTCTGATCCCAGGACTGATAGTTCGTCCAGCCATTCACCGCAGCGATCAGGACTTTGTTGGCCTGATAGCCATCGGTGCTCAGATAGAGTCGGCAGTCATCATCACCGGCGATCCAGAAGGTGTAGTCACCTGTCGTTTGCGGCTTCAGGTAGGAAGTCAGACGCCGTGAGTAGTTGTCGCCGACTCCCTGGGCGCTGGTGAGCATGGTGCGAGTGCCGGTGAAGCTGGGCGTGCCAGTCCAGGACTCATTCCAAAAGGCGGTGGTGCCGCTCCAGCGCTGCTCGACCACGGCCTGGGCACCGGGATTGCAGATGACATTGATCACGCCATCGCCCGAGGCACCGAGGTCATCCGTGGCGCGGACGATGAGCTGAATGCCGCCGGGATTCGGCAACGAGGCTGGCAGCACCAGTCTGAGCTGGCCACTGGCATTGATGGCAAAGATGCCGCTCGGATTGCCGCTGACGATGGACCAGCCGGTGATGGTGCGTCCTGGCTGCGCTGTCGCCGTGGCTGTGGTGAGCACGGTGTTGGCGGCCTGACTGGAGGCGGCGGTGATGAACAAGGTGTCCACGACAGGCAGGCCTGGATCGATCAGGGCGATGGTATGAGCCGCAGGATTTGCGAGCGAGGCACCGACGGGGTTCGAGATCGCCACGATGATGCTTTCTGGCAGCTCACTGACCGCATCACTGATCAGGGCGAGCGGGATGGCTTTCATCTGCTCGCCTGCGGCAAAGGTCAACGTGCCGGGAGTAAGCGTGTAGTCACTGCCGGCGGTGGCCGTGCCTGAGGTGGAGTAATCGACGGTGATGGGCGTGGAGCCCGCTGGGCGGTCGAGAATGACCTGGAGAAGAGGCTCCGTGCCATCGGTCTCCAGACGGGTCGTGTTTGAAGTAGCCAGACGGACAGTGCGAGGTGCCGTGTCCACGATGGGTGACACGATCGGGGTTCTGGCAAAGTCCGGGCCCTGCCAGGCCACGGAGACGTGATCCCCGCCGCCGCCTTCCTGATGCTGGACTTCCATGTAGTAGGACTGACCTGCGACGAGGGTGATGTTGGCCGACTTTTGCGAGGCATTGGCATCCCAGTTCTGGAAGCCTGTCCAGCCGCTGAGTGAGGCAATGAGCACCTTGTTGGCAGCATTTGCCGTCGTGCTCAAATAGAGCCGCGATGAGTCATCCGAGGCGATCCAGAAGCTGTACACGCCGGAGGTCGGCGCGGTGATCTGCCCGGTGAGCCGTCGGGAGTAGTTGTCCGCCACATCCTGAGGTGAGGTGAAACCCATCAGGAAGGAGGTGGAGGTCGGCGTGACGGTGTTCCAGGTGTTGTTCGTGTAAACGTTGCCAGTATTCCAGCGCTCTTCCGTGACCAAGCCCGGGATGGCATCATCAAAGATGCTGACGGAGTTTTGACTGCGACCGCTGGTGAGGGTGGCATTGAAAGGGCTGAACAATTGCAGTAGCGCGAGTTCACCACTTTCCATGACAGCGTCATTTTTGATGCGAATGCGGAGGTTCTGCGTCGTCATGCCCGGCAGGAAGGTGAGCATGCCACTGAGGATCGGACGGTTGCCATTGGCGGCATCGACAAAGGCCCAGTCCACGTCATCACCCGATGCACTGCCTCCGGCGGAATGAAAACGCACGGTGATCGTGTTCGGAGAGGCGGCTGACAAGACCACGGGGATGTCCCGATACTCGCCGAGGGCTCCAGGTTGCTCGCTGGTGACGAGTGAGGATTGCTGGAAGCCGACCGTGATGGCCGGGGATTCATTGTCCGTGATCTCAAAGGTCGCCGAGGCAGGTCGGTCTGCGCCATAACCAGTCCCCGGCAGGACGGTGAGTGTCACGGTTTCCGTGCCTTCGGCGGCGGTGTCATTGATGGGCGTCATCACCAAATTGACGCCCGACAGTGTGTCGGGAATGACCACGCTGCCGCTGAGTGTGGCGTAGTCGCTGCCATTCGTGGCCGTGCCGGAGATGGCATAATTAACAGTAAGATCCCCCGCCGTGAGCGTGCGTGAGAAGTAGAAGGTGCCGCTCGTCGGTGTGGCCTCGTTGGGGGAATGATTGTAAGTGGAGACCGAGACACGATCCGCGCCGCTGTCATTGTCCTGGATCACCATCTCGGCAGTGGCGTCATTGTAGGCGCGGTAGCTGGCGGAGGGTGTGATGGTGACGACGACGGTTTCGGTCGCCTCGGGAAGGGTGTCATTGCTCAGCGGAATGGTGACGGTGGTATCGTTGGAGCCGTTCGCAGGGACGTTGACGCTGCCTGACAAGGCCGTGTAGTCGCTGCCTGCTGTCGCCGTGCCGCTGACGGTGTAGTTCACCGTGATGTTGCCAGTGCCATTGCCGATGGAGCGGAACACGAAGGTCGGATTGGTGCCGCCTTCCGTGCCGACATTGCCTGAGCGGACATTGATGAGCGGACATTGATGAGCGGTGTGTCGCCATTGTCCGTGATGTTCACCGTGCCCTGGAAGACGCTGCCGATGTTGTAGCCGTTGTTAAAGTTGGCGATGGCGAGTGTCACGGACTCCACGGGCTCGGCGACGTCGTCGTCATAGGGAGAAATGACCACGGGAGCGCTGGTGGCCCCGGCGGGGATGGTGACCTCTCCGTTGAGGGCTGCATAGTCCGTGCCGTGCATCGCACTTCCAGACAGGCCAAAATAGACCTTCAACGATGCGGCGGTGCTACCCGTGCGGCTGAGGAGGAAAAGACCGCCATTCGCCGAACCCTCGGCTGCGGCGGAATCAGGCACGCTGACGCTGACATAGGGCGTGTCATCATCGGTGATCGTCATGGTCGCGGTTGTCGCTGAGTTATCGCGGATGTAGGCCGCATTGGTGCTGATCGTGGCGATGACATCCTCGGGCGTTTCGATCAAAGTATCGTCGATGGTCGTCACTGGCAATGAGAGTGAACTTTGCCCCGCTGGGATCGTCACGGTGGTGGGCAGGGCGCTGTGGTCGGTGCCGTTCGTGGCCGCGCCGGTCCATGCGACGGCTACATTGAGGTCTGCATCCATGCTGCCGATACGAGTGAAAAGGAAACTGCCCGTGTCGCCGCTTGGAGCTTCCACCGCATAAGGATCAGGAGCCGTGACTCTGACCTGCGGCAGCGTGGTGTCATTGTCCACCACGGTCATGACCACGGCGCTGGCCGTTTGGGCAAAGTAGCCTGTGGCTCCAGCGAGCTGCATCGTGATGGTCTCTGGGCCTTCTGCCGTCGTATCCTGCACGCCGCTGGTGTTAACGGCGGCCACGCTGATGTCGAGTGATCCAGCCCCTACGGGAATCGTGAAGGCTCGGAAGGAACCCGAGGTGACAAAATCCGGCGTGAAGGTGTAGTCCGTGCCCTTCACCGCTGTCCCGCCGACGGGTGAAACCAGCACGGTCAGACTGGCATCGGTGCTGCCCGTGCGTGTGAGTCTGAAGGTGCCATTGGTTCCACCTTCATTGGCATCGGCGATTTTTTCGAGAGTGACAAACGTGGCCGCAGCAGCGGTCCAGTTGGCCGTATTGGCGCCCGCCACCACCGTGAGCGGATTGGTGAAACCCGGAGTGAAAGTGTAGCCCGCCAGAGTCGCCGTGAGAGTTTGAGCACCTGTCGAGATGCCCGCCAAGGAGTAGCTGCCATCCGCATTGGTGTAGCTGGCTTTGCCACCGCCGGAAACATACACGCCCTGCAAAGGCAGCCCGTCCACGGTGATGCTGCCGCTGATGGTTTGTCTGCCGTGGCTGCCGACATTGATCACGATGGAGCGCCTCACCACGCCGCCTTTCATGTCGGAGACAGTGAGCATGGCATTGATCTGAGCTGCTGAGGTGAAGGTGCGGGTAAACTCAGCGCTGTTCGTGCCGGAGACGCCGTCATCGAAGAACCAGTGATAGGCCAGAGCATCTCCATCAACATCCGAGGCCGTGGCTGTGAATGTCACACTGCCGCCCACGGCGATGGTCGTCGCGCTGGCCGCGAGTGTGGCAGTCGGTGCCGCATTGCCTGGAAAAGGACCGCGATTGTAAGCGATGTCGAGGGAGGGCGGGTTGGTGCTGTTTTGACTCAGCACGGTGAAGTGCATGTCGCCCTCATGATCGGAGAAAGTGCGACCGACAGCGATGCCGCCATCATCTTTGCCATTCAGGCTGCCTTGCGTCGTATCGAGCAGATGTCCTGCGTTTGAGCCCATGCCGCTGTAAATCACGAGCGCGTTGTTTGCCAAGAAGCCGCCGCGAGCCGGGTGATACTCGATATTGTACTGTCGCACACTGTCCTTGGCGACATTCAGGCCGTAGCGCTTGCCCTCTTCCAGCGTCGGCTGGTCATAGGCAAAGATGCGATACACGCCATTGCCTTTGGCGAGGTGCATGTAGCTATCCGGCAGCCAGGCGAGCGCGCGTTTGCTGATGATGTTGTAATGCGCGCTGAAGCCGCCGCTGCCGCCCATGACATCGAAGGGATTGCCATACTCGCCATTCTGCCCGTAGCCGTAGGGTGTGCCATCCAGAGAGTCCCAGGAGTTGGCGTGATTGCGGCCCAGCGAGTGACCGATCTCGTGATTCAGCACGTCCATGCCATCCCAGGTGATCCACACGCTGGTGCCGCCCCCCCAGGAGATGCCTTCCAGTCGTGGGCCCTTTTCGACACGCACGATGATGCAATCATACT
>JBILPY010000226.1:0-6711 GCA_044373575.1 Prosthecobacter sp.
AGCGGCGGCAGCGGGCTGGCGGTGAGCTGCACTTTGTCGGGATCGTAGATGCCGAGCGCTTTGAGGCTCTGCTCGACGTCGTAGGCCTTCCAATCGTTGTTTTTGCGGTTCATGAGCCACCACTTGGCCATGTCTTGCAGCGGGAAATCCTTCTTCTGGGCGAGTTCAATCATCGCACCGGCGGCCTCGGCGCTTTGGGTGAAGGCGAGCGCGGTGAGCATGAGCTGGCGTTGGTCTTTGCTGAGCTTGTCATCGAGCGCACGGGCCTTGAAATCGTTCACGGCCTCCGGCGGATGCAAACGCCAGGCGATGCGGGCCACCATCTCTGGCCACTCACTTGGCGAACGGTCGGCTAAGCCGGTGATCGAGACAAAGATCTGCGATTCCTTGCCTTCGCTGCCGAGACCGAGCGCATCGAGGTAGCTGCGGTCCTTGCCGTCGAATTGCTGCGCGATCTTGACCAAAATGGGCACGCTTTGCTCCGCAGGCACATCGCGAAGCGTCACCGCCACTTCGCGACGCACGGCGGCATCGGGATCGGTCGCCATTTTCGCGGCCATGGCAAGCACCTCGTGATTCGCACGACGCAGCGCGCGATAGGCGACGAGGCGCTGCGTCGCATCCTTCGACTGCAACCACGGCTTCACCTTCGCGATGCCTTCATCGCCGAGTTGCGCGAGCAGCCACACGGCACGCGCCGTGATGAAGGAATCGCTGTCGTTGAGCAAAGCGGCCACGGCAGGCACGGCTTTGGCTCCGGCGGCTTTCAGGCGGGTGAAGCCGCTGTTGCGCACGTTCACGGCGGGGCTCTTCAGCGCGGCGATCTGGCCTTCGACGGTGTTCAGATCGAGTTTCGGCACCACGCTCTTGAAGCCCTTCGGCGCGATGCGGTAGATGGCTCCGGTGAAGCCATCATCACGCGTGCCGTGACCACCGACTCGCGCGTCAAACCAGTCGGCGACATACAAAGCGCCATCGGGGCCCACGCACACATCGCTGGGGCGGAATTTCGTCTTCAGCTCGTTGGTTTCCTTGCCGCCGAGGAAGTCGCTGCCGGCCCACTGCTTCTCCTTGTTCGACGTCATGAAGTCCATGCGCTCGAGTTTGAAGCCCGCGCCGTCGGGTTGCGGTTGGTAACCGAAAATCACGTTCTTGCCCGCCTCGCACGCGAGCAGCAGGCCGCGCCATTTTTCACCGAGGGCGCCATTTTCATAAAAGGCCACGCCGGTGGGCGATCCGCCGCCATAGACATCGCCCGCAGGCATCGTGCCGGGGTCTTCCTGACGCCACTCGGCGGTCGGTGTATCCTGACCCGGGCGTTTGTCCGCACCCCAACTGCGCTGACCATCGGCGCTGGCGAATCCGGCATTGCCGCCCTCCAGCACATGCGTCACGCGGCAGGCGGGCGGGTCATCGTTGTCGCTTTGAAACAGATCTCCGTAGCTAGTGAGCGCCTGCTCGTAGCTGTTGCGGTAGTTGTGCCCGATGATGTTCACGTGCGTGCCATCGGGATTCATGCGCACGCTGAAGCCGCCGATCCACACATGGCCGTCGTCGCTCTTCATGCCCGCGATGTTTTGAAGCTGATACGGGCTGCCCATGCGGAAGGTCTTGCCGCTGCGGTCGGTGAACTCCGCGCCGGTGTTGCCTTGATTGAAATACCACTGCCCGTCCGGTCCGGCGGTGACGCTGTGCAGGCTGTGATCGTGCTGGCGACCATTGAAGCCCGTGAGCAACACCTCGCGCTTCTCCGGCTTCAAATCGCCATCCGCATCCGAATACACGAGCAGGTCCGGCGGCTGCGACACGACGACCTTGCCATCGATCACCGCGACACCGAGCGGCGACGCGAGCGCGGGTTCCTGCACGAAAACGCTGCTCTTGTCCGCTTTGCCATCGTGATCCGTGTCTTCGAGCACGACAATGCGGTCGCCCTCTTTGCGACGGCCGCCTTTGCCGCGATAATTCACGCCTTCCGCGACATACAGCCGACCCTGCGCGTCGAAGTCGATATTCGTCGGGTTGAAAAGCATCGGCGAGTTGGCCCACAGCGTCACTTCGAGGCCCTCCGGCACGGTGAAAAGCTCCGCGGGCACCTGCGGCGGGCCTTCGCTGAAGTTCGGCGGATTCGCCGCGGCCTTCGCTTCCGGCGTGGCAGGCAGCGCGGTGTAAACTTGGAACTTCACCTTCGCATCGCTCGGCTTTCCAGCGCGCATCATGCCGCCGTCATCAATCGCCACCTTCGCGGTGAAGCGTGCCACACCAGCGGGCAAATCATACGCGATGGCCGAGGGCGCATGCGTGCCGATGCCGTTCGCGTAGGTCTGCTTGTCCACGAGCATCGGCTTGCCGGTGTGATTCGTGCCGATGCGTGTGCGGCCAAAGCCCGCGTCATCGCCCTTCCACTTCAGCGTGGTGAGATCCTTCACCGATCCATCGCCCATGATGAGCCGTGGCTCGATCCAGTTCGACCAATCGCAGCTCTTCGAGCCTTCATCGGAAACGACGAGATACAGCTCCTTCGCGTCCTTCAGCGGCACGTCGATGGAAACAAGACGCGGCGTGCTCGTGGAGGTCAGCGCTGGTGTTTCAAAGACCGGTTTCGCCGTGCCCGCAGGCTTCGCCACCTTTGGACCGTGCGCCTCGGTCATCAAGGCATCGAGCTCGGCCTGCGTCGGTGTTTTCGACGCGATACCGCCCGCCGGAATCTCCAATCCGGCCACCCAGGCCACGCCGTTCAGCATCGTCGTGCGAAAGCTGTCGTTCGTCATGTTCGCGAAGAAGTGGAAGCCCGTGAAGCCGAAGCCGCGACCGCCTTTCGGCCGGTCAAAGGCCCATGCGAGATGCTGCGGCTTGCCCGCCTTCACATCGGCAAATGCGTCTGGGTTTCCGCCGTGCGGACTCGGCTTGTCGCCTTCTTTGAACTTCACCGTGTTCAGCGGCGCGATAGCGCTGAGCACCGGCATCACGCCCTTCATCTCCGGCACGAAGCGCATGTGGTAATACCATTCGTCCTTCGCCGAGAAAGCCTTCACGCCATTCGCCACCGGATGCTGGCCCGGCTGCACGCTCGCCTCCCACGTCGGGTTCACCGAGTAAAACGTCTCAAAGAAGCCGCCCATCCAGTCGAGGTAGTTTTTGCCCTGCGAGCCGATCTTGGCCTCCACGCCATAATGAATCGCCGCGAAGCCCGCCCCGCGATCGCAGGCCGCCTTGATGTTCGCATCGTCCGCCGCCCGACCTCCATGATTCAGCAGCACGATGATCGCATCCGCCTTCGTGAGGTACTTCGGCCAGTTGCTGTCCGGATACACCACCGCAAAAGCCTGCGGATACGTTTCATTGATCCGCCGCGCCAGATACGCCGCCCCCGCGAGGAACTCATGCTGCCCACCGCCCCCATGCGTCCCCTTCGCCGCGATGAACACCAGCCTCTTCGTGCCCGCCGGGGCGTTGTTCTGGCCGGTGTAGTCAAAAATGTCACGCGGCTGGCCAAAAGCGGCAGTCGTGAGTAAAGTGAGAGCGAGGAGGAACTTCATGCAGGGGCTTCTAAGTCGCGTTTTTGCATCCTGATGTTGCGGCAAAAGAGGGGTTCGAGAATCTCTGGCGTGTGAAAGATTGATCTCGGAGAAACTGAATTCTAGCAGGCTGCTCCGTCCCCCCACCACCCGCGTC
Source organism: Prosthecobacter sp. (assembly GCA_044373575.1). Lineage (GTDB taxonomy): Bacteria > Verrucomicrobiota > Verrucomicrobiia > Verrucomicrobiales > Verrucomicrobiaceae > Prosthecobacter. The sequence goes on from JBILPY010000226.1 coordinate 3,676, forward strand.
GGTCTTTTCGTGACGCATCCATCACAAAAGGACACAGAGCCGACGGTTTTGCTCGTAGCGTTCCGAGAGGCAGCGTCCATCATCGCGACCACTCACATGGGCAAAGAATTCGACACCACCCCACAGGACGTCCCGCACGTCGCCACCCAATTTCGCACGATCTGTACTCCCGTGCCACACCCTGACTCGATCCAGCACATCGAGCGCAGCCGCCAGTTTGAGCCTCTCTCCATGCGCGGCATGCCGCCCATCGTCTGGGATCGCGCGGAGGACATCTTTGTCTTCGACAAATACGGCAACCGCTGGCTCGACTGGAGCAGCGGTGTGCTCGTGACCAACTGCGGCCACGGCGCGCCCGAAGTTCGGCAGGCGATGATCGACCAGATCAATTCCGGCCTCATTCACAACTACGTTTTCCCCAGCGAAGAGCGCCCTGCACTCGCTGAACTCGTCGCCAGCGTATCGCCTGATCCCTTGAAGAAGGTGTTCCTGCTCAGCTCCGGCAGTGAAGCTACGGAGTGCGCCATCAAGCTCAGCCGTGCGCACGGCATCAGCGTGGGTGGACGTGAAAAGATCGGCATCATCGGCTTTGACCGCGGCTATCATGGACGCACGCTTGCCAGCCAGCAGGCGGGAGGCATGGCCGGGCAAAAAACTTGGATCGTGAATCTCGACCCCGCTATTATCCAGGCCCCCTTCCCTGACGGTTATTGGGAAGGCGACAGCAGCTTCGACGGCTTCCTCGCTGCCATCGAAAAGAGCGGCATGAAGCCTAGCCAGATCGCAGGCGTGATCATGGAAAGCTATCAAGGTGTCGGCCCTGACTTCGCCCCGGTGGAGTACATTCAAAAGCTGCGTGCCTGGTGTACGGAAAACGATGTTGTCCTCACCTTTGATGAAGTGCAGTCCGGCTTTGGCCGCACGGGCAAGTTCTGGGCCTTCGAGCACTACGGTGTCGTGCCTGATCTGATCTGCTGCGGCAAGGGCATCTCGTCCTCCATGCCACTAAGCGCCGTCATCGGCAGCGCTGCGATCATGGACCAATTCCCGCCCGGCTCCATGACCAGCACTCACTCGGGCAACCCGGTCTGCTGTGCCGCCGCACTCGCGAACATCCGCAAGATCCTCGATGAAGATCTCACCGGCAATGCCGCGCGTCTCGGACCCGTGCTGCATGAAGGCTGCCTCGCCGTGCAGCGCAAGTATCCCGACCTCGTCGGCAATGTCACCTGCGCGGGCTACGTGGCCGGCATCCAGACCGTGAAACGCGGCACGAAGCAGCCCGATCACGATCTCGCCCATCGAGTCATCGAACTCGGCTATCAGAAAGGTCTGCTCATGTTTGCTCCAGTCGGTGCCTGGGGTCAGACCGTGAAGATCTGCCCACCGCTCACGATGAAACAAAATGCCTTGGAGGAAGGCATCGCCGTGCTCCACGAAGCCTTCGATCAGGCCGTGAGCGAGCTGAAGTAAGCCAGCTCATCATCCAGAACGTTTCTGCAAATCGCCCGGAAGTCCGCCTCGACTTCCGGGCGATTTTCTATCTCCTCTCGGCTTCATGGCTTCTTTCTCTGACTGGCTCCAGGCTGCGCGTCCCAAGACATTGGGCGCGGCCATCGCTCCCGTGTTCGTCGGTTTCTTCATCGGCTCCCGGCTCGGTGGGCAATCCATCAACGTTCCACTCCTGCTCTGCACGCTCGGCAGCACCATCGCGCTGCAAATTGCCACGAACTGGTTTAATGATGCGCTCGACTTCCAGCAGGGCAAAGACACGGAAGCCCGAGTCGGCCCGCGACGCATCACCGCTGCGGGTGTGGTCAGTCCGGCGAGCGTGATGATGGCGGGCTTCCTCATGCTGGGCGTGGCGACGGCTCTTTCGATCCCGCTGATCGCAGCACGCGGCCTGCCCATCGTGTGCATCGGTATTCCATCACTCTATTTTTGCTATGGCTACACGGGCGGTGTCGCACCTCTGGCCTATCGCGGGCTTGGGGAATTGTTTGTCATCCTCTTCTTCGGCCTCGTGGCGGTGATGGGTTCCGCCTTTGTGCAAAGTGGCGAGTGGCTAACCGGTGGGGTCGTGGGAGGCGTGCAGATCGGATGTCTATCCACCGTGCTCATCGCCATCAATAACCTGCGTGACATCGATGAGGATCGCAGCACCGGCAAACGCACGCTGGCCGTGCGCTTCGGAGCCACCTTTGCCCGGATGGAGATCACCCTACTCATCGCTTTGGCTTATGCCGTGGGGCTTTACTGGTGGGATGCTGGCTACACGCGCGCCTGCACGCTGCCGCTGGCGGTGCTGCCACTCGGCGTCTTCCTGATCTTCCGAATCTGGACGACTCCACCCGGCCCGGCCTACAACAAACTTCTCGCCATGAGCGGCGCGCAACTGCTCGCCTTTGCAGCGCTCTTTTGTGCGGCCATCGATGGCTGAGGCACGCATCACACTGACGCATGTCCCCCATCTACGTCTATGATTACCTGCTGCGCAGTGGCGTGGCGCTGAACTCTGCCTCGCATCGCCGCGTGTTCCCAGGCGCGCTGATCCGCGTCGGTTCGGGCTTCGGTTGTGTGCATCCCTGGCCGGAGTTTGGAGACGTGACCGTGGAGGAGCAGCTTCGTCTTTTAAGCGAAGGTATCACCACACCCGTGACTGAGATGGCCCTGCGCTGTGCCGAGATCGACGGAGCCGCGCGCGAGGCTGGCGTGAGTTTGTTTGAGGGACTGGAGATCCCGCGCAGCCACTATTCGTGGAGCTTTGCGCAGGCCACGGAGCCGCAGATCCAGCGCGTAGTGAATGAAGGCTGGCACGCCATCAAAGCGAAGGGCTACGCGAACTACGGCGAGACGCGTCGCTTCCTAGAACAATGCGCACGCGTGGGGGAAAAGAGCGGGCTGAAGCTGCGCGTGGATTTTAATGGCTGTCTCGATGCGTATGGCTTCAGCCAGTTCATCGAGTTCATGCCGCTGCGGACATATCAGCAGCTTGATTTGATCGAGGACCCCTTTCCCTATGATGCAGTCGCCTGG
>JBILPY010000016.1:0-21809 GCA_044373575.1 Prosthecobacter sp.
ACAGCGGCCTTGCTTTCCGCTTCAGGCAAAGGCAGACCGGGGGCCACGCCGGGGCGTTTGTGGCCCGTGTGGCTGAGCCAGGCAGGGCGGAGGATGGCGTGCTTCTTCTTGATCGTGGCGAGGATGGCCGCGCCATTGACGTGGTCCGGCGTGCCGTCGGCCTTCACCTTCAGCTCCCAGGCATTCAGCACCGCGCTGGCCATGATCAGATGACCTTCAGGGCCGGGATGCACTCCGTCTTTGGAGAAGGTGAACTGCGCGTCCGTCTTCCGTTTCTCGGCCAGCGCAGCATTGAAGGGGCCGTGGATGTCCAGCACCTCCCAGCCTTCCTTTTTCATGCTCAGCAGCCACTCGGCATAGGCATCCAGCACCGTGTTGTAGCCCTCGTAGGGCTGGGGGTAGGCGGTCAGACCGCCGGGCAGCACGCGGGCCTTGATCGGCACCGGGTCAAACACAGGCGGCGTGAGGTGAATGATGCGCGCCCCGGTGGCCACGACCTTGTCATGCAGCTTCTTCATGCCGTCCTTGAAGGCCTGGAAGCGCTCCTCGCCGAGTGGGAAATAGATGCCGTCGTTCATCCCGTAGCAGGCGAAGACGAGCTGCGGCTTTGCCTTTTCCAGCACGCGGTCGAGACGCTCGTGGACGTCGGGCCGGGGGAACTTCCCACCCGCGTGACCTTCCTCGCTCAGACCACTCACCGTCTCACTGCTGAGGCCGAGCGGGATGATCTCTTTGTCCGAATCCGGGTGCTGCGCGATGAGCGCCGCCTCGATGAACTCCACATACCCGCCGCCCTGCGTGATGCTGTCGCCGAGGAAGACGATGCGCTGCTCCGACGGCAGCGCTGCCTGAAGCGTGAAGGAAAAGAAGGCGAGGAGGAGAATGAGAGCGTGACGCATGGCGGGCGCTATCAACGCATCCAGACGGCCCCATTCTGCATCAGCGCGGCAAAAGATGGGGGCCAAAGCCCAACGGGCTTTCGCGGAAACTAGCGAAGGGTTGGCGTGCAGCGCCTACCCTGGAAACAATGGATAACCCGCCAACCGATGGTGGCCGAACCCCAACGGGGTTCCGAACCTTTAGACAGGCCGCTCACCGCCCACGACCCGCAGAGACGGAACCCCGTTGGGGTTCGATGACGTGGGGCATTCGTGGTTCCGTTTTCCAGGGGAGCACTCGCCAAGGCTCGGAACCCCTTCGCTGTGATACGGAAGGCCCTTGGCCTTCGGAAGGGAGGACATTGAGTAGGTGGGAAAGGTTTCAACCGTGGATGCGGCACCTCACTCCATTGGGAATGGGGTGGTGCGTGTGGGCGGCCTGCGCTTTGAACTCCACTCCGATAGTAGCGATAAAGGGACAGACAACTGCGCCACTGCACCCATGTGCCGCCGCCGGATGAAGTCGTGTTTAAGGAGAAGTGGGACAAGGGCGAGCACTTCCGCAGCGGCTGCGTGTGGAGCGTGGGCCAGGGCCGCGTCTTCTACTTCCGCCCCGGCCACGAGACCTATCCCATCTTCCAGCAAGCCGAGACGCTGCGAGTGATCGAAAACGCGGTGCGGTGGATGGGCGATGCGATCACGCGATAAATCGGCCATTTGGGCCCGCTGCATTGCCGTTGGCGAAAAGAGTGATTCGCGTTCAAACACTGCTCTCATGCCACGACGCCTGCTCTTGCTTCCACTTTGCCTTCTCACATCACTCACCCTCGCCGCCGAGCCGTCGTGGGTCGATTGGATGCCGCGGGTGGAGGATCAGACGGGGCTTTGGTGGGTGAATGGGCCTCCGACGATGTTTTCGCGTTCGGAGCGGACGAAGGAAGAGATCCTCGGTTTTCAGTTTGGGAAGCAGACGATGCTTTTCGATACACGACGCGTGCGGCCGGTGGAGGGCGAGTGGGAGTGTGCGGTGATCGCGGAGGGGCGGCGCTATGTTTGCAATGGGCACACGCAGCCGGAGGACGAGTGGCAGCAGCCGGTGCGCTTCGTGGAGAGCGGTCGCTTTTTTCAGCGCGTGGTGATCGAGGGGCTGACGTTTGCAGATGCGGAAGGGAAGGCCTTCAACGGCTCGGCGCGGCTGGAGATCAGCGTGTGGCCGGATCGGCTCGCGTTTCGTCTGGAGAGTGAAAGCGAGGCGGTGATGGAGTTGCGACATGGCGGGAAAAAGGTGAGCGGCAGTCGCAGTGTGTTGCTGGAAGTGCTCGCGAATGCTTCGAAGGCCGTGGTGGAGTCGGAACTGGCGGTGACGCGGGATGAGGCGCTAGGTTGTCATCGGCTGGCGCTGCCGGAGGAGCGGTGGAGCAATGCGGGCGGCACGTATTACCCGGAGGAGCATTTGGATCGCATCGACCGCTGGCGCGTGACGCTGCGCAATGACACCGATGAGCCCACGGTGGCACGGTTGATGTTCACGCAGGAGAAGCATCTGCCGATCACGGGCTTCACGCCGATGCTTTGCGAACTGGATGGCACGCCGACGAGCCTTCCGGTGCAGATTTCGAAGAACTGGCACATCCGCGCGGAGAAGGGCCGACTGCCGCATGACGGGCAGTGGTTTCATGGTTTCGCGTGGGTGCGTGTGCCTCCGAAGTCGCGACGCGAGCTCGTTTTCCAGATGGTGCATGCCCGCTACGGCGGTGTGTGCGCGGCCTCGCACGCGCAGCTCTGCCTCATCGGCTGGGGGCACAATCAATTCTGGGATCAGGCGGCGGTGGGCAGCTTTGGCGAGAGCATCTGCTTCGAGCCTGGACGTGTGCAGCGGCGTTGTTTCATCACGGACGTGCGTCCGCTCATGACGCTGCCCGTCGAGGCAAAGGCGAAACGCTGGGGCTGGGCCGAAAACTGCGGCGGCGGTGATTTTCTGATGTGGAAGGACGCGCAGGGTCACTATCAAGAGATGAAGGGCACGCGCACCGAGTATCGAGCGCAAGGTCCATGCCTCACCGATGTGAGCTACAACGAGGAATCGAGCGGCGGCGAGATCGCGGCACGCATGGATGTGTCCGTGCCGGCAGCGAACGACCATCTGCGCACCTTTCTGCGGCTGCGCTACGACGTGCGAAAGCCGGTGCGCTGGCAAAGGCTCGCGTTTTTCCAGCTCGGCGCGGATTTCTACAACGACGTGCCCGCGCGACGCGTGGCCATCGGCGATGTCACCGGCCTGCGTGAAGAATGGGAACCGCGTCGCGCGAAAGATGAGGTTGATCGCACCGCGATGCCGCTCGCCGGCGAGGGCGCCTGGGTCTCCGTGCATGGCGTGGAGCGTGCTGTGCTGAAAAAAGGCCACGCTGCGGCGACTCGCGGCCTCATCGTGCACTCGTGGCGTGCCGTGCTCGGTGGCAAACCCGCCGCGCCACATGTGTCCACCTTCTGCACCGAGTGGGGCAAAGGGAACCACAAGACCGCCGTCGAGCTATCACCGCCGCCCGGCCTCACCGAGCTGCAGCCCGGTGATTTCGTCGAGGCGGAGTTGGAACTCGTCATCTTCCCCGGCGATGCCGCTGCTTACTACGGCCCGGACAATACCCTGCGCGAGATACTCACCCACGATGCTGACACCTGGCGTCCCGTGCATCGCGAGGCGAAAGGCAACGCGCTGAAACCCATCGCCAAGTGCGGTGTCATCACGAAAAGCTACCCGCTCGTCATCACCGTCGATAAAGAGCAGCGTGCGCAGGTCACGGTGAAAGGCGGACTCGGGCATGTGCCGGTGACGTTTGCCGGTTTAAAGTCACCGCGCGGCCACCGCGTGCTCGTGGATGGCAAACCGGTCACGCATTGGCAAACGAATTGGGACGCGGTGACGCAACGCTGGCAAATCGTCTGCAATGTCGCTGCGGGCGAAGATCGCGATATCGAGATCGTATTGGAAAGCACACCATGAACCGCCTCACCTTCCTCCTCGCCGCCGCCTTCGCTTTTCACACCTTCGCGGCCGAAACGCCGGTCGAAACCGATCCACGGCTGCATTCAGATGGCAAAGGCTGGAAGCTCAATCAGGCGACCATCAAAGACCCGAAGCGTCCGCGTGTGCTGCTCATCGGCGACTCGATCCTGAGCGGTTACATGGCGCACGCGATCAAGAAGCTCGACGGCAAGGCCTACGTCGATGCCTGGGTGAACCCCTACAACCAGTCCGAGCATCTCAACACGAAGATCCTGCCCGAGGTGCTCGCGAAAGGCCCGTATGACGTGATTCATTTCAACATGGGCCTGCACGGCTGGCAGGAAGGCCGCATCAAGCCCGGCACCTTCGAGCCGCTCACGAAAGGATACGTCGATGCCATCCGCGCGAAGCTGCCGAACGCCAAGCTCATCTGGGCCAGCAGCACGCCCGTCCTGCTCGAAGGCGACGTCAAAAAGCTCGATCCCGTCATCAACGGCACCATCCTCGACCACAACCGCATGGCCGCCAAAGTCATGGCCGAGTGCGGCGTGCCCGTGAGTGACTTTTACGCCCTGCTCGTGGACAAACTCGACCTCGCCCGCGGCGGCAAAGACAAGTTCCACTGGAACGGACCCGCCTATCAAATCCTCGGCGACAAGTGCGTGGAGGAGGTGCTGAAGGCTCTGCCAGCCACTCATGGTTCATAGGGCCATCTAGCCTCGTTTTGGCGAAGCAAAGTCGTCATCTAGCCCGCGAGAGGAACGAGGGACTCTGAAATATCCAATGCCGCCAAGTGATCGGAGCCACTTCGGCGTGAACTTAGCTGGTAGCCCATTCCAGGGCATGATCACCAATTGAAGGCCAGGCCGCCGCCACTGGCGCGTTGGAGGCCCCAGCGCATCATAAGGCTGCCATCATTCCAGATGTATTTCGTCTTGGTGCCGAGTTGGACGAGGATGACGCTGCGGCCACGGCTGGTGGCGGTGGAGATGAGGCAGCGGCCGCTGGCGTTCGTGTAGCCGGTTTTCATGCCGTTGCACTCGGGCATGACGCCGAGGAGCTCGTTGGTGTTTTTCAGCGTGGTGGTGCGGCCATCCCGACGGGTGAAGGTGTAGTACTTCCGGCGCACGGCATCGCGGATGATGGGATTCCGGTAGGCGGCCATGGCGATGCGGGCCATGTCGCGCGCGGTGGAGTGCTGGCCGGGGACGGTGAGGCCGTGGGGATTGTAAAAGCGGCTGTTCGTGCAGCCGAGGGAGCGGGCTTTGGCCGTCATCTTTGCGCCGAAAGCGCTGATGCTGCCGGCATTGTCCCGGGCGAGCACGTTGGCGACGTCGTTGCAGCTTTTGATGAGGAAGGCGTAGAGCAGATGGCGGCGGGTGTAGGTGTCGCCAGGGCGCAGGCCGAGGACGGTGGGCTCCACGCGCACATCGGAGGACTGGACGGTGACTTTTTTATCCAGGTTCCCCGCATCCAGCACGACGAGGGCCGTGAGGATCTTCTGGGTGCTGGCCACGGCACGCGGGGTCTCGGTGGCACGACCGGCGAGGTGCTTGCCCGAATTGGCATCGATCATGATGTAGGAGGCCGCATGGATGGGCGGTCCGCTGGCCACGGCCAACATCGGCTCTGCGCCGACGGAGTAACCGCCATCATAAGCCACCGGCGTGGCGACGGGTAGGGCGGTGCTGCTGTAGTATCCGCTGCTCATGTCTCCCGACATGCGCGTGGTACCCGAATGATCCGCCGCGCAGGCCGAAAGGAGGAACGCGAGCGTGCAGAAGGAGAGATTCAGGAGAAAGCGGAACCGGGGCAACATCATGACGAGCAGAGGGGGTAGAGCGCAGCTTTCGTGCCGCTGCCCTGATGGGATCATGTAGGCGGCAGCAGCGCAAACTGTCAACCGGGCAGGCGGCGGCTGGAGGCGACCTGTGAGGGACGCGAAAACTTGCCTGCCTTCTTGGCAAAGCCTCTCCTATGGCGATAGTGCGGTCATGAAGAAACCCTGGGCCCGTCTTGCCATTCCCGTTGCGCTTCTCATCGCTGTGATTGCCGCCGCCTGCACGCAGCCGATGAATCGGTCCCGCATCGGCCAGTGGGAATCACGCTATCATGACGCGGCGCTGGGTCGGGTGACGCCGCAGCAACTGCTCAATGAGGTGGGTCTGCGTCCCGATCTCATCCGGGCGGGGACCGTCGGGCGGAAGATCTACCGGCCCATGAAGCCGAAGTACATCACCATCCACAGCACGCAGAACTACACCGGAGATGCCTACAACCATGCCCTGGCGCTGAAACGCGGTGCTCTGCGTGCCACGAAAAGGAAGGGCGGCAATCGCATCGGCTACCTGACCTGGCATTTCACCACACAGGCGAACGTGGCCATCCAGCACCTCCCCTGCCGCGAGCAGGGTGAGCACGCCGACTTCGACGGTCCTGGGAACAACTACAGCATCGGCATCGAGATGTGTGAGCATCGCGGCAACGACATCGGCCTGACCATCGACAAGACCGCGCGCCTCGCCGCCTATCTCATGTACACCTACCGCATCCCGCTGAATCATGTGGTGCCGCACTACCACTGGCCGCGCATCAGCCCCTACATCAAAGACCCGCACAAAGACTGCCCGCATTTCCTCATGGACGGCGGCAGACCGGGCGGCACCTGGCAGTGGTTCCTCAATCGAGTGAACCTGCACTACAACCGCCTCATCCCAGGCCCGGTCCGCACCCTCGGCTAATTTGAAATTCCTCCTGCCAGCCCTGCTCGCCGCCTGCGTCTCCTCCGCCTGGGCGCAGCAGATCGAAACACCCCGCACTGAACGCGTGGCGGTGCTTCAGGACAAACGCATCAACGAAAGCTCCGGCCTCGCCCGCAGCCTGAGGGAGCCCGGCATCTTCTGGACTCACAACGACTCGGCCAACGATCCCTGCGTCTATGCCATCGACCAGAGCGGTATAACCCGGGCCAAGGTGCGCCTGCCGAGCGCGGTGAATTTCGACTGGGAGGACATGGCCTCCGCGAAGGACAAGGACGGCACCTCCCGGCTCTACATCGCGGACATCGGAGACAACCTGCTCGTGCGTCCCAGCATCCAGGTTTACCAGATACCCGAGCCAGATTTGCCAAAGTCTGCCGACAAAGAACTCCTCTCCGCCGAGCCGCAGATCTGGCACGGCCAGTATCCTGACGGGCATCACAATGCGGAGACGCTTCTGGTTCACCCGCAGACAGGCCGGATCTACATCGCCACGAAAAGCGAGCAGGAGCAAAGCGCCGTCTATGCCTTTCCGGAGATCCTGACCAAGGACAAACCCATGAAGCTGGAGAAGATCGCTGATCTCCGGTTCCCGCAGCGTCAGCTCATCGGCAAGCGTCCGCACGATGCCTGCCAGACCACGGCGGGGTCCTTTTCCGCCGATGGCAGCCGCCTCGCCATCTCGACTTACAGCTTCATCTATGAATGGCGAATCAAGGCCGATGAATCCCTCGTCGAGGCTTTGAAGAAGCCTGCTGTCCTCATCACGATCCCGCTCATCCCGCAGCTTGAAGCCCTGTGCTACGATGCCGATGGCAAGACGCTCTGGTTCACCAGCGAAAGACTGCCTGCACCGCTCTGGCGCATCGTGCGCGATTGAGCTGCCTTTCGAAGGCTGGCGAAATTGCTTCGGCGGCGCGCGTTGAAGTCTCATGCGCCATCTCCTGACTCTGCTCCTCCCGCTGGCTGCCGCCGCGCAGCTCCCCTCAGCCAAACCGATCCCGCGTGTGCAGGCGGTGCCGATCCCGCACCACATCACTTCTTTTCAGCTCGATGGGCGCGAACTCACGGCCATGCACTTCGATCCGCAGGACATGCGCCCTTTCTGGCATCCCATCCGCGCTTCACGCGATGTCAGCCTGACGCGCATGGGGCATCCGCATGATCCGCTCACGCACAGCCATCACAACAGCGTCTGGGTTACGCACAACATGGTCAACGACCTCGACTTCTGGGGCGACTACGCGAAGAAGCAGGGCCGCATCGTGAACGTCGAAGTCTCGCGAGAAGGTTACGAGGACACGGACGACTTCGCCTCCATGCGCATGGTGAACCACTGGCTCAGCGAAGCGGACAAAAGCATCCAGCTCATTGAAGTCCGCCGCACGGAGATCCGCCCTCTCGATGGCGCGAAGAGCTGGTTCATGATCATCGACCTCGAGTTCGCCCCGGCGAAGGGCAAGACGACGACGTTTGGTGCCACTGGGTTTGGCTTGGTAGCCGTGCGCGTGGCGAAGAGCATCGGCGTCCACGATGGCGGCGGGCGCATCCTGAACTCCGAAGGCCAGCTCAATGAAGAACAGGTCTTCCGCAAACCGGCGCGCTGGTGCGACTACAGCGGGCGCATCACGAATGAGGCGGATGGCTTCGGCGGAATCACCCTGATGAATCACCCGATGAACCCGCACAACCCCACCGCTTTTCACGTTCGCAACGATGGCTGGATGGGCTGCTGCCTCAGCCTGGATGCTCCCGTTGAGGTGACCGAGGAAAAGAAGCTGCGCGTCCGCTACGGACTCTGGGTGCATGAAGGAGTCCCCACGCAGGATCAGAGCGAGGAACACTGGAAACGCTTCACCGAGCTGCCCGTGGCGGAGCTGCATCCGCCGAAGAAGTAGTGCCGCTACCTCCTGATCCAGCGCGTCCCGAGCGCGACGCTCCACTGGTACTTCCGCGCGTGCTCGCGGATGAGGAAGGGAAGGTCCTTTTCCAAAGCGAGATCGAAGTGCTCGAACAGCACGGTTTTCAGCCAGTCGCGAGTGGAGCCCTGCGGCCAGTTGCCACGCGGGGTGAACTCTTCCAGCCAGGTGCAGGGCGTGGTGAGCAGGAGCTGGCCGCCCGGTTTCACGAGGTGTGGAAGCCGCTCGATCAAGAGCTGCGGGTCGGTCAGTCGGCAGAGCAAATTAGCCGCATGGACGAGATCGAAGCTGCCGAGATCAGCGCGCAGATGCATGGCATCGCCTTGCTCGAACTGCACTCGCTCGCGCGGAGAATCGGCGGGGGCTTTTGCGATGAGTTCAGTCATCGCGGAAGCTTCATCGAGCCGCCGGTAGGGCAGCTCGCTCGTGATCAGCGATTTCGCGGCATCGACGAAGCTGTGGCTGTAATCGATGGCGATGACGCTCTGGCAATGCTTGGCCAGCTCAAAACTCGATCGACCGACCGCGCAGCCGAGATCGAGCGCGGTGGCTGGGTTCAACGTGAAGTCAGCGAGCTCCGTGACCGTGCGGACGGCAAACCCGAGCGCCGAACTCGGCCCCTGCTCCCACGGCAGCACCTCGTGTGGCGCTCCGTAGTGGAAGAGCAGGTATTCATCGAGCAGGCGCCGGGTTTCGTAGATGTTCATGCGCGGTGCCTCATTCTGCCGCGAGGGCATCCAGCAGATATTTCGAGGGCTGGAAGTGCTCGATGAGGATCTCCTGCTGAGCGCCACGGTTCATGCGCACCTGCTTGATGTCGAAGTTCGGCGTCTTGTGCGGGGCGAAGAGGATGTCGTCGTGCGTGGCGTTTTGATGACGCTTGAACTGGGCCGGCGTGATGTGGCCGCCGAGATGGTCGTCGCGCCCGGTGGCGAGATGGCAGGTGCCGAGGACTTTTTCATCCTGAATGTCGGAGCCGGAGACGGGCAGCACCTGGGTGCCAAAGCCGAGTTCGCCGAGCACGCCGGTCATCGGATCATCCTGAAGACGGGCGTTGTGAGTGTCGATGGTGGCCTGATTACCTTCGATGAGTTCACTCTTGATGATGCGCCCGCCAACGACGGTGAGTTTGCCGAGCGTGCCGTCCTCATATTTCATGGGGAAGAGACCTTCCGCGCCGGTGGGGACAAAATAGACTTCGCCAGCAGGAAGGTTCGCCACATCGGGCGTGGTTCCACGGCACAGTCCGTGGCTCTTTTGAGCTTCCTGGCCGCCGAGTTCGAGCTTGGCGGTGAGCACTTCACCGTTTTCGAGGCCGAAGTCGATCTCCACGCTGTCAGCGCCAGTCATGGCGAGGCGGAGTTTTTCGGCATCGCGGCTGACTTCCTCATAATCCACGGCCAGGCCGGAGTTCAGAATGACTTCATTCAAGCCATGGAGCGTGGCCCCGCGGAAGCCATACTGCTTCGCAAAGGCCGTGAGTGGCGCGGTGGCGGAGAAGGTGGAGATGCAGAGGATGATGTCGTAGTTCGGGTAGATGTCGCCCTCGAGGCTGAGCTTGTTGCCATCCATGTCCACGCATTCGTCGGGCATATCGAGATTGCTGCCGGTGGTCTGGGTGTAGGCGTAGATCTCGCCGCCTTTGAGCGCGAGTTCGTCCATGACGCCATTTTTCAAGCCAAGGTAGAAGTGCTCATGAGCACGGCTCTGGATGGCACGCGCTGGATTGTTCAGAAAGGCCATGTCCTTGGCTTCGCTGAGGTCAGGCAGGTCGATGAGAATGCAGATCTTGCAGCCGAACGTGGGTTGGAAAACCGTGTGCAGCAGGCGGTAGAGATCGAACTTGGGGAACTGGCGGCTCTTGGCCGTCGATTGAACAGTGGACATGGAGGCGGTCATCATAGTCAGCGATGTGGGGTTTTGGGTAGCGACTTTTACGGGTGCGGATGAAAACGCGGGCGCGCTTTTCTTTTCTGAAATTCAGGCATCCAAGATCCGCTGGCTCGGAAGAAACCTGGAATCGCAAGTCTTTGACGACTCACGACGAACCCGCCAGAGTATCGTTGTAATTCATCTGAATAGCGCACTCTGCGCCGCCGTCTGTAACCCCGCCATCCTTCTGTAACAATGCCCGCCTCCACTGCGCCTGATCCTGGCGAAGTCCCGGACATCGACCTGGTCAAGCGCTGCCAGGCGGGCGACACGCGTGCGTTTGACGTGCTCGTGAGTCGTTACAGGGGGCGGATTTACGCCATGACTTACCACATGATCCAGAATGAAACCGAGGCCTGGGACCTCGCGCAGGAGGCTTTTATCAAAGCCTGGCGCGCCCTGCCGCGCTTCAAGATGGACTCGGCCTTCTACACCTGGCTCTACCGGATCACGCACAACGTCGTCTATGACTGGCTGCGCAAAAAGAAGATCCAGGGGGAGGGGGAGTTTGATGACTCCCGCACTGAGCATCGTGTGGCTGCTGGTGCGGAGGCCGTGCCGCGTGGTGACGCCGCCCCTGACACCGCTTTAAAAAATGCCGAACTGGGTGCCCGCATCCAGCAGGCCATCGCCAAACTCAGCCCCGAGCACAAGCAGGTCATCCTGCTGCGCGAGGTGGAGGGCATGGCCTATGAAGAAATCGCCGCCACCGTGCCGTGTTCCCTGGGCACGGTCATGAGCCGCCTCTTTTACGCCCGCAAGAAACTCCAGGAACTCCTCCGAGACTGCTATGAAAACACCGACTGAAGACCACGACCTCCTCCGCTGGCTGGATGGAGAAATGAGCGCCGCCGAGAAAGCGGCCTTCGAGTCACGCCTCGCTGCCGACCCCGCCCTCAAAGCGGAAGCCGAGCTGATGCAGCGCCTCAGCGCCGATCTGCGCACGCATCTCCCCGCCGAGATGCCGGTGCCGTATGCCGATTTCTTCAATAGCCAGATCCAGGTCCGTCTCGCCCAGGACGAGAACCAGCAACTGTCCGCGCCTGCAGCGGAGGGTTGGTTCGGCTGGCTGCGCAAGCCTTGGCTGACCCCGGCCTTCGCTGCCGCAGCCATCGCCATGGCCGCTCTCACCATGTGGCAAAACGGCGCACCTTCTGAAGGGACGGACAGCCTCGTGAATAGCATTTACGTGCCGAATTCCGCCGTGAAGGCCCGCTCCTTCCACTCCGACGAAGCCCAGGCCACCGTGCTCATGCTCGATGGCCTCGAAGAGATGCCCGCCGACCGCAAGATCGTGGGATTTAACATCGACCGCAGCGAGGTCGATGAAGCCGTGGCAGCCACCACTCTCTTCGGCACCGATGGCAAAGCCGTAGCCGTCATGGCCAAAGACGCTCGCAATCAACCTCTGCTCCTCACTTCCACGACACCGCGCGGATGAAGCTCGCCACTGCCATCCTCGTGCTTCTGAGTTCCGCACTGGCGACAGCGCAGAACGCTCCGCCCGTTCAGCCTTTGCCTGCAAAGAAGCCCGCCACCGACGCGAAAGTCTGGGGCGCGCTCATCTTTGCCACGAACGATGCCAAGGAAGCCGCCGCGATGGAGAAGGTGCAGGCACCCGCCGAGTTTGCCGACATCCCTCAGCGCCTCGGGAAAGTCTTTCCCTATCAGCGCTTCGAGGTCATCGGCCAGCATTTGCAGGATGTCTTCCGCGAGTATGAATCCTGGGTCGTGCCGACAAAAGACCTGTTTTTAAAGGTCGATTCCAAAGGCCCGGCGGAGGGTGGTGGCATGAATCTCCACCTCCAGTTCTGGCGCGATCAGCAGGTCGTCGTGAAAACAGACACCGTCCTGAAGCCCGGCAGTCCTCTTTTCATCGCCGGTCCGAAATGGCGCGGCGGCCAGCTTCTCTTCGTGCTCGTGCTCCAGCAGGGAAAGTGAGTGCGGTCGGCGATCAGTGATCGTTCCGCACGTTCAGTTCCCGCCCGAGGAAGAACGCCAGCACGGAGCCCACGAGCGTCCACTCGATGAAATGGTCCGCCATGTTCACGATCAAATCGCGCGTCGGCAGCTCAAACCAGATCCAGTCCGGCACATCCGCCCCGAGTCCGATCAATGCACCAATGGTCGCTGCGAAGGCCAGCTTACCAGGATAACTCATCGTGAGTTGGGTCATCAGCGCGCCGAGCAGGATCGCCGCAATGAAGGAGCGGACGAAGCTGCGGATCAGGTTCTGCCTCAAGCTCATCTCGTTCTTCCCAGGGCGGACGATGGCATACATGTAGGGGCCTTCCTTCACCGCCTTTTCATACTTCGCCTGCATCTCTTCCGCCTCCTCGGGTGTGTTGATGTCCAACGGCTTGTATTGGAAGGGCAGTGCATAGATGCCCCGGCCTTCCGTCGCATTCTCCCGGATGACCTGAGTCACGGCCTGCTCATCTTTGAAATCATGCATGCTCACCTCATGCCAGCTCATCACCATCCAGGAGATGTATCCCCAGAAGAAGGAGGCAAGGGCGGCGAGCAGGGCGGCGAAAAGGAGTTTCATGTGCCCCAGAGTGCCTCCCGCCGCCCTTCGCGCAAGCTGCGGATGCGTTTATCCCAATCTTCAGTCTTGCCAACGGCCCGGCTTTTTGATGCAATCGCCGATGTCGGATAACCCGATTCCCCCCCGCTATGAAAACCAACCTTCATTGTTTCGTGGTTCGTTTGGCGCTCGCCCTCGTGGCGGGTGCTTCCATGGGAGCCGCGCCTCTGCGCGCGGCTGATGACGTCGAGAACCTCTTCAAAATGGGCCGCGAGGCCTACTACAAGGGCGACCTCGAGCAGGCCCAGCAACTCCTCACCATGGTCGCGGCCCAAAATCCGCGCCATCAGGAGACACGCATCCTCCTCGGAGACATCCGAACGAAGCTGCGCACCACCGCTGGTTCCTCGCTGAAAAAGAAATACGAGGGCGTCAAACTCGCCAAAATCGAGTTCACCGACGTCACCCTCCAGGAGGCCCTGGATGGCCTGCGCGCCCTGTCAAAAAACGCCAGCGGCGGCCAGGTGGTGCCGAACTTCATCGTCACCGATCCCAAGATCGGCACGAATAAAGTCTCGCTCACCCTGACCGACATGCCCCTCACCACCGCCATCGATTACGTGGCGAAGGTGTCCGGTGCCAAGGCCACCTACGACCAGCACGCCGTGCTTTTCACGAGTGCGGCGGGTGGTTGAGGGCACCTCCCGGTTCAGTTCTAAAAAATCGCCAGCGCGGGTTTCCACCAGGGAATCCGCACTGTTTCATTCATCCTCAAACACGGCCACATGCACCACACCATCCGGGCCGATCCAGGCACGGAACATGCCCGTGGTATTGAAAGGAGTGCTCACATGCCCCTGCGCATCCAGCGCGATGAGTCCGCCCGTGCCGCCCTGGGATTTCAGGCGATCCATGACCACCGTCTCCGCCGCTTCCGGCAGAGTTGCTTTGCCATACTTCATGCGCGCCGCCACATCATGGGCCACGGCATTGCGGATGAAAAACTCACCATGCCCGGTGCATGACACGGCGCACACGCCATCCTCCGCATAAGTGCCCGCGCCGATGATCGGTGAGTCTCCCACACGACCTGAACGCTTATTCACCATGCCGCCGGTGGAGGTGCCTGCGGCGAGATGACCGTCTTTGTCCAAGGCCACCGCGCCGACCGTGCCCATGCGCATCCAGGCATGATCGGGGCTCAGCCATAGCGCGCTTTCTTTTCGTGCACGGCGCAGCCTTTCCACTTGCTGCGGCGTGATGAACCACTTCATCTCCTCGCATCTCAGCCCTTGCTCGTGAGCCAGCGCCTCGGCCCCTTCGCCGACCAGTAGCACATGCGGTGTCTTCAGCATCACCGCCTGTGCCAAACGGATGGGATTCCGCACCTTGGTCACACCCGCCACGGCTCCGGCTTGTAGCGTGCGTCCATCCATCAGGGAGGCATCCATCTCCACGGTGCCGGCAGCCGTGAGCACGGAGCCGCGTCCTGCATTAAAGAGAGGCGAGTCCTCTAGCACCACGATCGACGTCTGCACCGCCTCGAAACTGCTGCCACCTTTTTTCAAAACGGCATGACCCTGTCTGGCGGCCTCGGCCAGCACGGCACGACACTCAGCCTCGCGCTCGGCGGTCAGATCCTTGCGGCTCACTCCCGCCCCTCCATGAAGCACAAGTGTGATGGATGCATCCGCCGCCATGAGCGAGGCGCTGATGAGGCTGAGAAAAACAAAACCAAGGTGGGGCGTTTTCATGGGGTGAGCGGCCAGGTGTCCCCTGGCTGGAGGAGGTGGATCTGATGACGACACTTCTCTTTGTCCTGCGCCTGGATGAGCAAAACCTGACTGGCACCGATGACGCGCCAGCCTTTGGCCGTGACGACCACCGCCGTGCCTTCATCAATGCCCACGCCGATCTTTTCTGGGTGGGCGAGCACGGCGCTGAGCAGCCGGTTGAAGCGCTGACGCTTCAGGAAATGCTGATCCACGATGACCTCGGGCCAGAGCCCGAGGCCTTCGGCGAGTTCGGTGGCTTTGGGCGAGACCGAGCCGAGGTCCGCCTCGCCCGTGATCATCAGCGCCGACATCACCGCTGCTCCAGCGCTCGTGCCGCCGATCACCGCACCACTGGCAAGGCGCTCGCGCATCAGCTCGATCATGCCCGCCTCGCGCAATGCCACCGCGAGTTTGTTTTGATCACCTCCTGGCATCCAGATCAGCGTGGCGTTGGTCAGTTTGGCACGCGCTTCATCAGGTTTTTTTAAATCGACCACCTCCGCGCCCGCAGCACCGGCTTCGCGCCACATCGCGGCTGATTTTTCTCCTGTGTCGGGCAGCTCGGAAGCCTGCGGCAGGATGGCCGCCCGTGCATTCCCGCCGCCCGCCAGCTTCAGTGTCTGAGACACAATCACAGGATTCGTTTTTCCTCCTCCCACCACTACAAGCGCGCCCGCTGCATCAGCGAAAACGGCAGGAGTCGTCAGCAGGAAAAAGAGTGGAAGCAGACGTGGCATGATCGCAGCTTATGAAATCCGACCTGCCATGACAAGCCTGCATCCGTGCTCGACATGCGGCGGGATTTCGGAATGCTCTCACCGCCATGTTCATTGACACCGTTTTATCAGCCTTTGTGCTGAGTTTCACCCCGCTCGCGTCCGAGCACTGGGGGCTGCTGGCTTTTCTTGTCATCCTTGCCGGCGGTGGTGTTTGGTTTTTCCAGGATAAAAAACTCAAGGTGCTCGCCCAGCAGTCCGCAGACCAGGCCGCCGCTGCGGAAGCCACGCTCCAATCACAAATCGACGACTCTGCTACCCAGGCTGCTGCCGCCCAGAAAAAGCTCGATGATGCGGCTGTAGCCCATCAGCTCCTCGACGAGCGCTACAACACCCTGCGCGATGTTTCCCAACGCCGTGAGCAGGAGGCCGAGCAACGCATCGCCAGCCTCAGTGCCGATCTGGCTGCCACACGCGAACTCGCCGCACAGCTTGAACCGACCAAGTCGGCTCTCGCCGCCGAGCGTGGGCGCATCAGCGCGCTGGAGCAGACCATCGAAGTCTCCAACAAACGCTCCGAGGACTTCGAGCGCCGACTCGATCAGTCCCATCGTGAATTGACGGAGCAGCGTCAGACTGCCGACCAGCGTGTGGGTGAACTTCAGGCCGAGGTCGCAAAGCTGAATCAGACCATCAAGGCAAACGAGGCACTCGTCGCCACCGCCGACAGCCAGGTTTCTGAGGCAACTGAAACGCTGAATTCCTACAAGCAGCAGGCCGAGGCGCGCATCGCCAATCTACAGCGTCAGCTCACCGCCGCCGAGGCGAAGTCTGCGATGGTACAAAAGGAGTTCATGAGTGCTGTCGGTGTCCTTCCTGACAAGCCTGTGCCAGCGAAGAGCAGTGCCCCTGCTGCTGGTGAAGACAAACGCCTCGCCGAGCTCGAAGCCAAGATCACTCAGATCGAAGCCGATGCCCGCAAGAAGGCCCGCGAAGACGGTTACAAGATCGCCGAACTCGAATTCCGCCTTAGCGAAGCCCAGGAAGCGCTGGCGCAGAAAGACTCTCCTCCGCAGGAGTGATGCCCGCCCGCTGTGCGTTTTGATGACTTGCGCCACGTCATCCTCACCCTCGGCCTGCTTCTCACTCAGGCCCACGCCGCTTTCCAAGAGGTAAGCCCGGACCTCTTCGTCTGGACTGACACCTGCAATGCCTATGTCCTCCGCGATGGTGATGTAGCGCTCATGATTGACCTCGGTGATGGCAGCGTGCTCGACCACCTCGACGAGATCGGCGTGAAGCGCGTCGAGTGGCTGCTGCTCACCGGGCATCATCGCGAGTTGCTCCAAGGCGTGGGTCGTTTGGACCGCAGCATCACATCCATCGCCGCGCCGAAGGAGGAGCAGGAGTTGCTGGAATCACCCACGCAGTTCCGCAAATGGCACCCGCGTCTCGGCGACAAATTCTCGGTGCATGGTGCAAGCTACGTTCGGCCACCGCAGTCGCCCGTAAAGGTGGATCGCTGGCTCGCGGCGGATGAAGTGTTCGAGTGGCACGGTCGGCAGATCCGATGCATCGGTACACCCGGACACTCGCCGGGCGGCATGAGCTATATGCTGGATGATCAAATCTTCCTCGGTGGCGTGATGCACGACGGCGCAAAGATGACGAACTGGTTCGACACCGAATGGGACTACGGCTTTGCCAAGGGCCTCGACGCACTCACCGCATCGGTTCAAAAGCTCGCCACGCTCGGCATCAAGACTGCGTTTCCATCACAGGGGCCGGTCATTCGCGAGGCGACGAAACAGCTTGATGCCTATCACCAGAAGCTCGTGGACTTCCGCCCGGACTATGTGCGTGGCTATCCTTCCGAATCATTCGGCAAACGCGCCGCGCATCCCGCCATGAAGCCGACCAAGGCGAACTACATCGTCCAGGTGACGCCGCATCTTTATATGTTCGGCCCGGAGATGGCGGGGAAGAACTTCGCCATCCTCATCGCCGACAGCGGCCATGCGCTGCTGCTGGATTGCGGTCTGTTCCCGAAGCTCGTGCTCGAACGCATCATCAGCGACATGAAGGAGCACCTCGGCCTCAAGCAAATCGACGCTTGCTGGATCTCCCACTCGCACGGTGACCACTTCACGCTATTCCCCGCGCTCCAGGAGCACGGCGTGAAGTTCTGGACCATGGACAGCATCGCCGACAAATGCGAGAACCCGCGCTTCTACGACTACCCGGCGATGATCGGCGCGTACAACGCCGGATTCGAGAAGACCAAGATCGACCGCATCCTCAAAGCCGGTGATGTCATCGAGTGGGAAGGCTACAAGCTGCACATCGACTGGATGCCAGGCCAGACCGAGTTCGGCAACGCGCTGTGGCTCGAACTCGATGGCAAAAAGGTCGTCTTCACCGGCGACAATCTTTTCGGCGATCCCGCTGATCCTGCACAAAACGGCCACGAGTGCGTGAACGCCCGCAACAGCGCCATCATCGAAGAAGGCTACCTCGTCGCCGCCAAGTATCTGCAACAGCTCAAGCCTCACATCATCATGGGCGCGCACGGCGTGCTCATGACCGAGCCAGCAGCCTTTGTGGACCGCTTCCATGATTGGGCTCTGCGCGCGATCCGCAAATACAAAGACCTGCTGCCCGACGCGAACTATGAATACGGCTACGATCCCTACTGGGTCAGCGCCTATCCGTATCGCGTCGATGTGTCCAAGGAGACCGAGGTGAGCATCACCGTGCGCAATTTCCGCGACAAGCCGCAGCAGCATCGAGTCGTCCTCCAACCCCCTCCTGGCGTGAAAGCCGAGCCCGCCGTGCTGGAAGGCACCGTCGCTCCGAAATCACGGCAGAGCTTCAAGGTCAAACTCACCGCAGATACCGCAACATTGCCCGTCGGCGTTCAAATGGTTCCGATGGACATCACGCTCGATGGCAGGCGCTACGGCCAGCTCTTTGATTTCATCATTCAAGCGAAGCCGTGAGGAAGTGGGTGACGACAACGTTTCGTCAATCTTACCTTTTCTCATGAAGCAGCTTTTCATTGCCCTCCTCACCACCGCCAGCCTGCACGCCGCAGATCCTATCGACACTTTCATCGAAGAACAGCGGCCTTCATTGACCAAGCTCTACGAGCATCTGCATGCGAACCCTGAGCTGTCGTTTCATGAAGAGAAAACGAGTGCTCGCATGGCCGAGGAGATGCGGGCGGTGGGATTCGAAGTGACGGAGAAAGTCGGCGGCTTTGGCGTGGTGGGTGTGCTGAAGAACGGCCCCGGAAAAACGGTGCTGGTGCGTACGGATCTGGACGGGCTTCCTGTGCGCGAGATTGGTTCCGTGCCCTACGTCAGCAAGACCACCACCAAGGACGATGCGGGCAATGATGTCTCCGTGATGCACGCTTGTGGTCATGACATGCACATGACCTGCTGGGTGGGCTCGGCGCGGGCGCTCGCGGCTTCGAAGGACCAGTGGAAAGGCACGCTGGTCTTCATCGCACAACCGGCGGAGGAACGCGGCATGGGCGCACTGGCAATGATTGAAGACGGCTTGTTCCAGCGCTTCCCGAAACCTGATGTGTGCCTCGCATTGCATTGCGATGCCGTGCTACCCGTCGGCACTTTTGGCGTGACCAGCGGCCCAGCCACCGCGAGCACGGATACCGTGGACATCTTGGTGAAAGGCGTCGGCGGTCATGGCGCGATGCCGAACACAACGAAGGACCCTATCGTGCTTGCCTCGCAGATCGTGCTGGCGCTGCAAACCATCGACAGCCGCGAATTGCATCCCGTGGAGCCCGTCGCGATCACGGTGGGAAAGTTCAACGGCGGCACGAAGCACAACATCATTCCTGACAAGGTCGAACTCGGCCTCACCGTGCGCACCACCAGCGCTGAAACGAGAAAGCAAGTGCTGGAGTCGATCAAGCGCATCTGCCGTGGCCTGGGCATCGCCGCCGGACTGCCGGACAATCTGCTGCCTGAGATCAAACTGACCGGACCTGGCACGCCATCGCTCTTTAACAATCCTGATCTCACCGCCCGTGTAAGCCAAGTCTGGGCGGATGCCTTTGGCAAGGCGAGCATCATCGAGCGCAAGACCTCCATGGCCGGCGAGGACTTCTCCCGCTACACGATGACCTCCGACAAAATCCCCGTCTTCCTCGCCTGGCTCGGCACCGTCGCGCCCGAAAAAGTCGAGAAGGCCGCCAAGACTGGCGAAGTGCTGCCGAGCCTGCATTCGCCGTTCTACCGCCCTGAAGCCGCGCCCTCGATCAGCTTTGGCGTCAAGGCGATGACGCTGGCCGTGTTGAACGAACTCAACCACTGATCACATGAACCGTCGCGATACCCTCGCCCTCACATTTGCCAGCCTTGGACTGACCACCCGCGCCCGATCCGCCTCTCTCATGCAACCCGCCGCTCAAATCATCCAGACGCAAATCGACAACGGCATGCTCCACTCCGCTGTGCTGCATGTGCGCCGGGGCGATCAGGTCACGCAACACGTCTTTGGCAAGGCGCAGGCGGATTCGATGTTCCTGCTTGGCTCCATCACCAAGCCGCTTGCCGTTGCCCTTCCAGTGATGATTCTGGTAGATCGTGGCGAATTGAAGCTCTCGGATCGTGCGGTGAAATACCTGCCCGAATTCAACGATGGCGCACGCAAGGACATCACCATCGAGCAGTTGCTCACGCACACCTCGGGCCTGCCAGATCAACTGGAGAACAACAATGAGCTGCGGGCCCGGCACGCACCGCTGGCGGAATTTGTGAAGGGGGCGGTGCGCACACCGCTGCTTTTCGCGCCAGGCACGAAGTATCATTATCAAAGCATGGGCATCCTGCTCGCCGCAGAAATCGTGGAGCGAGTCACAAAGATGGCGCTTCCGGATTTTCTCCAGCAGCTCGTTTTCACACCGCTCGGCATGTCACGCAGTGTGCTCGGCCTCGGCAAATTCAAGAAATCTGACATGGTGCCGATGCAGACGGAGCACGCCGCCCCCGAGGCCGGAGCTGGCGACCCGAACGCGCGCGAGTGGGACTGGAACAGCGACTACTGGCGAAATCTTGGCGCACCGTGGGGTGGTGCGCACAGTACAGCAGGTGATGTGGCCACCTTCCTGCGCAGTTTCCTGCATCCTGACGGCAAAGTGCTGCGCGAGTCCACCGCACGTCTCATGATCCAGGATCACACGCCCAGGCTCGAAGCTCATCGTGGCATCGGATTCATGGTCGGCCTTGCGGGCCTCGGCAAAGGCTGCTCGCCTCGTGCTTTCGGCCATAGCGGCTCCACCGGCACGCTCGCTTGGGCTGATCCTGCCACCGACACCACCTTTGTTCTGCTCACCGCACTGCCAAAGAATGTGTCCGGTCAGCTGATCCTGTATCCGGTGTCGGACATCGTCTCCACTCTACCATAAACAAAAAAGCGGCTGAGTTTCCTCAGCCGCTGATGAGTTCGATGACAGGGGGGAATCAAGCACCGCGATAATCGCGTCGTCCGTGTTCTTCATTTTCACGACCGCGCGGTGGTTGCGGGCCATCGTTTCGGCGTTCGTCCATGTGCCGGCGTTGCTCAGAACCGCGACCTTCAGGACGAGGGCCACGATGCATCATTGGTGGTGGACCTTTACGATGGAGCTCAGGTCCGCGTGGGCCAGGGCCGCCCTGCATGTGTTGATCCGGGCCGCGTCCCATCATCGGACCACGGGGTTGCTGCGGACGCTGGCCAAAGCGTGAGTCGGGTCCGATGCCACGGCCATGATGACGATGTCTGCGTCCGAAGTGTTGTGAGGAGGGGCCTTCAGGCCGCTTCTGCGAGAAGCTATCGCGAGATCCCTGCTGCGGGCCGCGGTCGCCATCACGAGGACCACGATCAGCATGAAATTCACCACGTGGGCCTTGATGAGGCGGCTGGCCTTTTTCACCATCGCGAGGGCCGGAGGGGCGGTCGCGATCTCCTTCGCGCTGCATCGGAGAATGCTTTTCACCGTCACGAGGACCGGGTTTGTCACCACTATCTCCGTCGTGTGGTCCAGGACCGCGATCACCACCACCATCGCGATGCATCGGAGGACGGTTTTCACCTTCACGGGGTTTGGATGGGCCATCACGATCTCCTTCATGGCGAGATTCTGGCGCAGGGCCACGTCGTGACGGGCCTTCGCGATTGGCCTCGGGAGATGGGCGGCCTTTGTCACGCGCTTCTGAAGCCGGACCACGTCGAGGTGGTCCTTCACGGTTGGCTTCCGGCTGCGGTCTTCCTGCGTCACGTTCGCCACG
>JBILPY010000227.1:0-6693 GCA_044373575.1 Prosthecobacter sp.
GATGCGGTCCTCCAGCCGCTGCGTGATGCGGCTTTCCACCACACTCGCCGAAGCTCCGCGGTAAAATGTCTCCACCGTGACAATCGGAGGCTCAATATCCGGAAACTCGCGCAGCGGCAGTCGCGTATAGGCGACGATGCCAAAGGTGACGAGCACCAGGTTCATCACCAAAGCCAGCACCGGGCGGCGCACTGATGTGTCAGAGAGCCACATGACTTACTTCGCGCTCTCCCCGCTGCTTTTGGACGAGAGCGCCTCGGGATTGAAGGCTTTCACAGGACCGGCGAACTGGCCGGTGATTTTGACGGCCATGCCGTCCTGCAGACCTACGAGACCATCGGCGACGACGAACTGGTTTTCCTCCAGGCCTTTGAGCACTTCGAGATAGCCCGGCTTGCGGCGACCGGTGGTGATCTCGACTCGCTTGGCTTTGTCATCGGCGATGACGAACACAAAAGCCTTCGAGCCAATGGGAACTAAGGCACGCTCAGGGATGGAAAGTGAGATGCGCGGCTCGACCCGCAACGAGGCAGTCACAAGCATGCCCGGCTTCAGCAAAAGATCCGCGTTTGGCACCTCAGCACGGGCGGCGACTGCTCGGGTGGCGGGATCGATGCGCGAGTCGAGATGCGCGAGCCTGCCTTTAAAAACGCGGTCGCGACTGGCCTCGGTGCGCGCTTCGATCTCGGTGCCTTCTTTGATCATGCCGAGGTAGGTTTCGGGCACGCTGAAGTCGATCTTCACGACATCGATTTTATCCAGCGAGACGATCACCGTGCCGGGGGAGACGAGCGCACCGACGCTGATGCGCCGCAGTCCGAGCCAGCCATCAAAAGGTGCGACGATTCGTCTGTCCGCCAGACGTGCTTCGGCTTCGAGGATGTTTTGCTTCGCCACCTCAGCCATTGTGCGGCGTTCCTCAAGACGCGCCTCGGGTGCCGCGCCATCTTTGACGAGACTTTGCAGGCGGGTGATCTCGCGGTCGTGTTCCGTGAGTTGGGACTTCGAGGCCGAGAGCGCCGCCAATTCCTCTGCCGCGCTGAGTTCCACCAGCAGCGTGCCCTTTTTTACCTGCTGCCCGTCCTGAAAATGCAGCGCCGTGACTGTCTCGGTGACGTTCGCGCTGAGGTCGATCGACTCATCCGCTGCCACTGTGCCGATGGCGAGCAAGTCGAGCGCATAGTCCATCTTCGTGACCTTCGCCGTCGAGACGGGCATGGCACCTTTTGCCTTCGCAGCAGCGGCAGGCGCCTGCTTCAACGCTTTTTGCTGCTGCCAAAACAACCATCCTCCACCAGCGACAGCGGCGCTGATGATGAGGAAGACGATGGAGCGCATCCAGGGCGCAGGACGGGAATCGGACATGATGGGGGGCAGAAACAAACGCCGCCAGATCACTCCGCTAGCAGCCAAAACCATGCTGGACAAGTCGGCATCCGACTCTAGCATTCGTCCCTAATGACCGCGCCAGCTTCGGCTTTGCTCCTTCTCTCCCTGCGACTTACGCAAGGGTAGGCGGCCCGCGTTTCCTCGTCATGCTCCCCAGCCGTCACGTCACGGCTACCGATCTCAGGGAAATCCTGTGTATCCTGTCCTCTTGTTCATCCTTTAAAGAAAGCTCGTCATGTTAAAGAACCCCTCAGCCAAGTATCAGCCCTTCCCGGCGATCCCGATCCAGAACCGCCAGTGGCCCAGCCGCAGCATCACCCACGCGCCGATTTGGTGCAGCGTGGATCTCCGCGATGGTAATCAAGCGCTCGCCGTGCCGATGAATGTCTCGCAAAAGCTGGAGATGTTCGACGCGCTCGTGAAGTGCGGCTTTAAAGAAATCGAAGTCGGCTTCCCCTCCGCCTCGAACACCGAATTCAGCTTCAACCGCCGCCTCATTGAGGAAAAGCGCATCCCGGACGATGTCACCATCCAGGTGCTGGTGCAGGCGCGTGAAGACTTGATCGAAAAGACCGTGCAGAGCCTCATCGGGGCCAAGCAGGTGGTCATTCACATGTACAATTCCACCTCGCCAGCGCAGCGGAAGTACGTCTTTGGCAAGACCAAGGAGGAGATCATCGCCGTGGCTAAGAGCGGTGCCAAATTGATCAAAGATCGCCTGCACCGCCTGACCGAGGGTGGCACCAAAGTCACGCTGCAATACTCCCCCGAGAGCTTCAGCGCCACGGAGGTCGAGTTCGCCAAAGAGATCAGCGAGGCCGTGATGGATGTCTGGCAGCCCACGCCCGAACATAAGATGATCCTGAACCTGCCCGACACCGTCGAGGTGGCCATGCCAAACGTCTATGCCGACCAGATCGAATGGATCTGCACGAACATCAAAAACCGCGAGAGCCTCATCATCAGCCTGCATACGCACAATGACCGCGGCACCGGCACCGCCGCCACCGAGCTGGGCTTGCTGGCCGGAGCCGATCGCGTGGAAGGCACGCTCTTCGGCAATGGCGAGCGCACCGGCAATCTGGACATCGTCCAAGTCGCCATGAATCTCTACATGCACGGCACCGATCCGAAGCTGGACTTCAGCGACATGAACGGCCTCATCCAGATGTATGAGCGCACCACCGGCATGACCGTCCCCGCCCGCCAGCCCTACTCCGGCGAGCTCGTCTTCACCGCCTTCAGCGGCAGCCATCAGGACGCGATCAAGAAAGGCCTCACCGGCTACGACGAGCACAAAACCATCTGGGATGTGCCCTACCTCACCATCGATCCGCATGACGTCGGGCGCGAATACCATGAAGTCATCCGCGTGAACAGCCAGAGCGGCAAAGGCGGTGTCGCCTACCTGCTCGAAAGCGAGTTCGGCATCGAGCTGCCCAAAGACATGCAGCGCGAGTTCGGCCCCATCGCCAACGATCTCGTGGACAAGCTGGGCCGCGAAGTCAGCGGCACCGAATTGAAGGGCATGTTCTGGAAAGAATACATCGAGCGCGAGACCCCCTTCGCCCTGCATCACTTCCATGCCGACGGCGTGGACGGCGTCTTCACCTGCCGTTGCAGCCTCGTCGTGAATGACCAAGAGCGCGGAGTCGTCGGCACCGGCAACGGCCCCATCGCCGCCTTTGTGAATGCCCTCATCACCGACGCCGGAGCCCCAGCCTTCGAGGTGTCCACCTACCGCGAGCAAAGCCTCAGTTCCGGTACCGAAGCCGCCGCCCTCGCCTTCATCCAAATCAAAACCGCCACCGGCAAACTCGTCTGGGGTGCCGGAGTCGATACCAATATCGAACTCGCCTCCATCAAGGCTGTGCTCAGCGCAGTGAACCGGGCGGCGTAAAAGCAACAGCTTTGAATCGCTATGCGCTTTGTCTATCCCATTGATCTGTCAGAACAAGAGGAAGACGAACTGCTTCAAGTTCGCGCTGCCATTGCTCGGTGGTGGCGTGAATTCGAGGTGCGCACGGCGGATTTGACGGCCTTGTTTAAAAGGCAAAGTGATTGGGACTTGGTGGCCTGGATGTCCGAGTGGTTGGAATCCATTTCGCCGAATCTCTTTTGGGAGTTCGGCCCTGGTTTGATGGGTGGAAACCGCTTGGTGATCACCTGCGAATCTCACTATAATCTACGTCCGTTGGTTTCACAGATCCTATCCCAGGCCCCAAGAATTGAAGGCTGGGAATTCTATGGTTATCGACTCGCCGAAGACTATGCGATGGCGATCAAGACCGTTGAGGCTCGCGGTGGTGGACTGCTCGATCAAGTTCGTTTTCGACTGACGTTGAATGATGTTAATCAAATCGAGGTGGAATCCCTGGTGAAGAAAAAGTACCCAGCAGATAAACAGCAAGTAACGGCATTCGTGGCACTGGAGACGCTTTTAGGCGAAGAAGTGATGAACCGTTGGATAGGTAGCATCAGCCATCGCGTGGTCACAATCTTCCCTTTTGGCAGTGTCACAGGCAGCGACTTATTGGGTAAGTTCAGAGTGTTGCTTGAGAAGCAAAAAGCGATGTTGCCAAATCAGCCGTGGCATGAGGAGTCTGATGACCAGAAATGGTCGGTATTTGAAATGAAACCTAACACGTCAGCAGAGGATTTCTTCTTTAGAGACGATCAGTACACCCAAGTTTCGGCATACACAGCCATGCACAAGTGTGTGGTGAATCAGATGAGCTTTGATTCCATACGCTACTCCAAATATGGTGAGGTTTTTTGCTTCCTCAAAATCGATGGAATCGGAGGATTGCCCGAGTGGGGATTCAAAGACCGTGGAGATATTCAAGATGCTGTCGAAGCCGTTTTGCGTCCCGCTCGCTTAGGGGCGGTCGTCGGCGGAGGCACGGGCCACAGATACAGTTACATTGATCTTGCTCTCACCAACGTGGTGGATGCGGCCCCATTGATTCGGGAAGCCCTTCAAAGGGGAGGAATTCCAACACGAACTTGGCTGTTGTTCATGGACGAGGAGTTGGCAAACGAATGGATTGGCATCTGCCCCAATACGCCGCCGCCTCCAATGCCTGCCGAAGCCTCCGAGAGTGCCGAGGAATGAGAACCATGCCTTCCGGCTGGTGTCTCCAGAAGGGCTGCGTGCTGGCTGACGCTCTTACCGGAGCTGTCCAAACAAGCCTCTTCCCAAAATCGGCGGAATTTGGTAAATTATTGGGCAATGAAATTTCCACTCAGCCTTTGCCCGGCTCGTGCCGGAAGGATGGCTTGGCCCGAGTCTCGAGGCCAGCGGGAGGTTTTTGTGGGGATGAAAAGCGCTGCTGGCTGGCTTGGGGAATATGGCATGAAGATTTCGCGACACAGGGGCTCAAAGTCGGGCGGTGGGGCCCATTTGTGTGAATCCCATTCAGGCGGGGATTCAGACGGCGTGAGATTGTCATCCTACAAAATCGTTTTGTCTGAATCCCATGCGGGAGGGGATTGGCACTGTGCGAAAATGTTTTTACACGACGCGGGAATGTATGAATCCCACGGCAAATGGGATTTACGCAGCGCGAGTTTGTTGCGATCCCATGACGGCAGGGATTTACACAATGCGAAAAAGTTACTGCACTCGGCGAGAATGTCTGAATCCCATGGCCGATGGGATTTACACTCGGCGGGAATGTTTTCCTACAGCGGCGTTTTGTGTAAATCCCCTCGGAGATGGGATTCATCCTTTGGGGTGCCGGAGAACGACGGCACGGGTTTGTGTGAATCCCATGGAGCATGGGATTCAGACTTTTTCAGCCAGGGCGGCGGTCGCGAGAGTTTGTTCGGGGCTGGAGGCCGTCAGAGCAGGCCCTGGGTTCTTTGGTTCGTTCCACCTGTCACCAAGCATTCACCATGAAACAGCAGCTCTATTACCCTTCGGCCCTTGCGAAACAAATTCTCTGGCTGGCGCAATTCCGGCGGGGCTTTCCCGAGGTGGCGGCCAAATTGGAGATCAATCCGAAGGACATCGCCGACACACTGAACGACATCGACTGGATGCTGCATGGCCTGATCGGTCTGCGGGCACCGCTGGTGCATCTGACGAAAGCAGTGACGGCCTATAACAAGACGCTGCAGACCGGCAAAGGCCCGGAAGTAATGATACCGCCGCCGCTGATCTTTCCAGAAGCGCCCGCCACCACGCCGCCGCGTCCGGGGGCGCTGAAGCGGCTTTTCAACATGGTGCAGCGGCTCAAAGCCTCCAGGGGCTATATCAAGGCGATGGGAATGGAACTCGGCATCGAGTCGAACCTTTTTCCCGAGGCCGATGCACCCGCGCCGGCCTTTACGCTGAAGCTGGTGGCGGGTGACACGGTGACGATCGTGGAGGGACGCTTCCGCCGCTTTGGCCAACCCGCCGTGTGGGTGGAGTGCCAGCGTGGTGTGGATGACTGGGCACCGGTGGGCGGAGGCATCTACGCCCGCACGACTTTCCGTGATGACCGGCCGCTGCTGGACCCGCTGAAGCCCGAATACCGGCAGTATCGGATGCGCTTCTGGCACGGAAAACCCTTCGGCGAATGGTCGCCCGTGGCGACGATCATGGTGGGCTCATCAATGTGAGACAGGCGGGGGGAGGCCAAACCCACTGTCAGCCTGATGGGGATTGATGGCATAGGAAGCTGTTGCACCCTGCATTGGAGAGATTGAGCCCTCTACTCTCGTAATTTCATCCCCCTATGAATCCCGTCTTCCACGACAAGCTCCAGCTCCGCACACGTCGCCAGTTTCTCGGTAACGCCGGGCAGTTCAGCCTCGGTGCCATCGCCATGCAGGCGATGCAGGCCGACGCGGCCCCGAAGTCGGACAATCCACTCGCGCCAAAGCATCCGCGCCATGCCGCGAAGGCCAAGCGGGTGATTTATCTGCACATGTCCGGCGCGCCGCCGCATCTGGACCTCTTTGATTACAAGCCGGAACTGGTGAAGCGCGACGGGCAGAACTGTCCCGACAGCGAACTCAAAGGCCGCACCTTTGCCTTTACCACCGGTGTGCCGAAGCTCATGGGTACGCCGCGCACCTTCAAGCAATACGGCAAAGCAGGCATGTGGATGAGCGATGCCTGCCCGAACTTCCACACCATCGCCGATGACATCACGATGGTGCGGTCAATGAACACGAGTCAGTTCAATCACGCGCCCGCCGAGTTGCTGCTCTTTACTGGACATATCCGCCAGGGACGTCCGTCCATGGGCTCCTGGGCTACCTATGGACTCGGTACATAAAATCAGGATCTGCCCGGCTTCGTGGCTCTCATCT
>JBILPY010000228.1:0-6691 GCA_044373575.1 Prosthecobacter sp.
CACCTCGAAACCTACCTCGACAAGCTGCGCGACAGCGTGGGCACGGGTGTCAAAGTCGTCGAAGTCGGTAAACTCATCCCCTCCGTGAAGCTCGACCCCAGCCAGGAAATCTTCGTCTGCTGCCCCGAACATGCCAAAAGCAGCATCGATCCCCATTGGTGGCACAGCGCCGAGAACATGAAGCGTGCCGCCCGCATCATCGCCGATGAACTCAGCAGCGTCGATCCCGCCAACGAAGCCGCCTATTCCGAAGGCGCCAAGGCCGCTGGCAAACGCTTCGACGAACTGAAAAAATGGGCTCAGCAGCAGATCAGCGCCATCCCGCGCGGAGATCGGAAGCTCGTCACCGCCCATGCCGCCTTTGGCTACTTCTGCAAAGAGTATGGCTTCAAAAGCGTGCCCGTGCTTGGCATTGGCCGCAGCGATGACGCCTCACCGCAATACATCGCCCTCGCCATCCAGGTCATCCGTGAGCACAAGATCCGCGCCGTCTTCGCCGAAGATCAGGCCAACCCCAAAGTCCTCTCCGAAATTGTCCGCAGCACCGGAGTCAAACTCGGCACCTCGCTCGTCGCCGATGGCACCTCGAAAGAAGCCCACACCTTCGAGACCATGCTCACGCACAACGTCAAGTCCATCGTCGAAGCCTTGAAGCCGCCCGCACAGTAGGCAAGGCGACAGTGGGGAGAATCTTTTTCTCATGATACTTCCCAATGAACAAGCCCCGTGAGACTCTCGTCTGAACCACGGTCCGCTTCCGCCATGAAACAAAATTCGCTCCTCACCCTCGGCAGTCTTTTCCTCATCTCCCTCACCGGGTGCAAACCACCTGACAACACCGCCGCCGAAGAAGCCAGACGCCAGCTCGAGCAAACTCAGGCAACCTACGCCCAGGAAGCTGCCGACATGAAGCAGCGCAGCGAGGATCTGCAAAAGCAGGTCGCTGAAATGCAGCGCGCCCTGCAGGACAAGGAAAACGCCGAGCTGAAAGCACGGCTGGAGGCGATCCAGCAGGAGAATCAAAAGCTCATGGCCGATGCGGAGGCCGCCCGCCGAAAGAGTGAAGAACTGCGCGATGAGCTCGCGAGAACTCCGGTGGTCACCACGCCTTATGTGCCGTCCATGCCACCACAGGCACCTGCTTCCCAGCCGTGGAATGATCCCAGTGCGGACTACTCCATGTTCTACGATTCCCTGAATCCGTATGGCCGCTGGATGGATGTTGATGGCTATGGCTATGCCTTCCGACCTGACAATGCCGAGCGCTCCTCGTGGCGGCCCTATGTGGACGGGCGCTGGGTCTCCACAGATCAAGGCTGGGCCTGGGACTCAAATGAGCCATTTGGTTGGGCCACCTATCACTACGGACGCTGGATCAAAGTCTCACGTCACGGCTGGCTCTGGATTCCTGGCCGCCAGTGGGCTCCCGCCTGGGTGTCATGGCGGCATGGCAGCGACTATGTCGGCTGGGCTCCCCTGCCCCCGAGCGCCGGCTACGGAAGCATCGGACATGATTGTGATGCACGCTACGGGCTGTCCCCGGGCAGCTACACCTTCATCAGCGCGTCAAACTTTGGCCGCAGCAGCTATGTCAATGTGAGCCTCTCCATCTCCAACATCGCCAGCTTCTTCAATCAGACCATGAACGTCACCAACATTGTCGCCGTGCAGCAGAACAACACCTGCATCCAGCGCGGCGGCCCTGCCCTCGACTGGCTGGAGAAGCGCATCGGCGCGCGGGTCGTCCGTGCCCCGGTTCAGGTCGTTCGCACCCTGGAGCGCCCCATCGAGTTCCGCCGTGACCGCAGCCAGCCAGGCTTCGTCGCCGCACCACTTCCCTCAGGCCGCACCGACCGCAAACCCATCCTGCCCCGCAACGCCGAGCGCATCCAGAAGCCCGTCATGCTTGATGCGTGGACGGACGTGCCCGACAACAAGCGCGGCGAGCTCCGCGAAGCCATCCTCCAGCAGTCGCGTAAACCCCAGCCCAAGCCAGTTCTTGCCGAGACACCTCGCGCGCCTGAACCGCTCGCCGAACAGCCACGCCAGCCTGGAGAAAGCCCCGCCATTCCCCAGCCGGGTCGTGATCGCGGCAACGGCCAACGGCCTGAAATGCCCAGACTGGAAATCACCCAGGATGCAGCGAACAAAGCCGAGCTCGCCCGCCGTGCCGCCGAAGCCCGCATGCAGGAAGCACAGGCCGATCGTGAAAGACAGATGGCCGAACAAAAAGAAGCCATGGCATCCCGCCAGGAGGAACTCGCCCGCAAGCAGGCCGAAGCCGCCGCCATGCAGCAGCGAATGGCGGAGCAAGCCAGGGAGGCAAAGTCCGCGCGTGAAAAGCAGGCCTCCGAGATGAGTGCCAAAGAAGCCGCTGCCTTGAAGGAAAAGCAGGATGCCGAGATGGCCGCCCAGCAGCAGGAACTCGCCCGCAAACAAGCCGAGGCAGCCGCCATGCAGGAGCAGCTCGCCGCCCAGGAAAGGAAGGCCCAGACCATGCGCGAAGAGCAGGCCGCCCTCATGAAGCAGCGCGAAGCCGAAGCCCAGCAGGCCAAAGAAACCGCCATGGCAGCTCAGCAGGCTCAAGTCGAAGCAGAAAAACAGCGTGAGATGCAGTCTGCGCTGCAAAAGGCTGAAGAACGCAAACAAGCTCAGGTGGAGGCCATTCAAGCCCGCGAAGCCGCCATGGCTCAGCAGCAGGGGGCCAAAGAAGAACTCGCCCGCCGCCAGCAGGAACTCATGCAGCAGCGTGAACAGCAGGAAGCCATGAAGTCTCAGGTCGAAGCCGCCGAGAAGCAGCGCGCCGCACTCATGGAGCGCCAGCAGGCGGAAGCCGCCATGCGTGCCCAACAAGAGGCTGCTGCCAAAGCCCAGCAAGAAGCCATGCGCCAGCAACTCGAACAACAGGCTGCCATGAAAGCCGCCCAGGAAGCCGCCGAACGTCAACGCGAAGCAGCCATGCAGGCGCAGCAGGAGGCCGCTGAACGTCAGCGCCAGATCGAGATGCAGCGCCAACAACAGGAAGTTGCCATGAAGGCCGCTCAAGAGGCTGCCGAACGCCAGCGCCAGATTGAAATGCAGCGTCAGCAGCAGGAAGCCGCGATGAAAGCAGCCCAGGAAGCCGCCGAGCGCCAGCGTGAAGCCATGCGCCAGCAGCAGGAGGAGGAAGCCCGCCGCCAAGCCGAGGAAGCAGCGCGTCGCGCTCAGGAGGAGGCCGCTCGCCGTGCCGCTGAAGAAGCCGCCCGTCAGAGAGAGCAGAACCAGCCACCTCCCGGCCAGTGATTTGCCAATGCCGTGCCGGATTGGAGCAAGACCGTGATTGTCGCGGAGAAAAGTCGCGGTAGCATCCCAGTAACTCCATTGCCTTCATGATCCGCTCTCTCTTTCTCATCACGCTCACCTCCTCGCTGATCGGCTGTTCTTCTTCTGAGTCCGAAAGCGAGACTCGGCTGCCGGGTCGCAACATCCTCGATGCCAATACACTGAAGGCCGCTCAGATCGGCAAAGTCAGCTTCACTGCCCATGTGAAGCCCGTGCTCGAAGCCAAATGCGCCATGTGCCACAACAAGTCCGCGCAGCCAGGACGCCTGAGCCTCGCCAGTCAGGCGGAGGCACTGCAAACCGGCACGCTGGGGATCTTCATCATCCCAGGACAGCCGGACAAGAGCCGTTTCATCACACATCTCGGCAGCGCCCATTCTTCAGTGAAGTCCATGCCTCCTGTGGGCGAAACACTGACGCCAGAGGAAGCAGCATTGATCCGCCGCTGGATCGCCCAGGGTGCCGAATGGCCCGCCGGGGCGGCTGGGAAACTCCTCACGGAACGCTGACTCTCTTCACTCCGTGTCCCCACGTTTCCGCGTCATCGCGTCTGTCCTTTGTGCGTCCGGCATCACCGCATGTTCACCTGACCGACCCCGCGCGGACCTCGTCTTCATCCAGAGCGCTGAGCCGGAAACCATCGACCCAGCGCTGGCGTCCGATCAGGTCTCGATGCGCATCGCCACCTCGCTTTTCGAGGGATTGTGCCGTGTGAACTCCGCTGGCAGACCCGAGCCCGGCATGGCCGAGCGCTGGGACATCTCCGAGGACAAAAAGACCTACACCTTTCATCTGCGCGCAGGCTCCACCTGGACGAATGGCACACCTGTCATCGCACAGGACTTCGTCAGATCCTGGCAGCGCGCTTTGTTGCCGGAGACCGGCTCCGACTATGCCAACCTGATGTTTATCATCCGAGGCGCTCGCGCCTTTTCCGAGGAGACAGACAAAGACTTCTCGCATGTGGGAGTGAAGGCGCTGGATGATCGCACGCTGCAAGTCGAGCTGGAAAATCCCACCCCCTACTTCATCGACCTCTGCTCCTTTGTCACGCTAGCCCCCGTGCCGGTGGACACCATCCGCACGCACGACAGCGCCTGGATCAAGCCGCAGAACATCGTCACCAATGGAGCCTACCTGCTCGAAGACTGGCGGCTCGATGATCACATCCGTTTGAAAAAGAACCCGCACTACTGGGACGCGGCTAACGTGAAGCTCGGCACCGTCGAGGTGAAGCCCGTGCAGGATGCCAACACCGCGCTGAGCTACTTCCACACCGGCCAGTGCGACCTCATGATGGACAAGGGCATGGTACCGCCATCGCTCACTCAAAGGCTGAAGCAGGAGCCCTGGTTCCACACCGGCCCATTTTTGGGCACCTGGTTCATCCGCATCAATGTCACCCGCCCACCCTTCAATGACGCGAGAGTTCGTCAGGCTTTTGCGCTCGCCGTGGATAAGAAGCGCATCGTGGAAAAAATCACCCAGCTCGGCGAACCCATCGCCGGCGGCATCGTGCCGCCGGGAACAGGCGCGGATTACCAACCACCAGCGGGCCTCGATCTGAATGTGCAGCGTGCCCGCGAACTCCTCGCCCAGGCAGGTTTTCCCGGCGGCAAAGGTTTCCCGCGCATCGAGTATCTCTACATCCCGCTGCCCATCGAGCGCAGTATCGCCATCGAGCTGCAAAGCATGTGGCAGCAGGCGCTCGGCGTAACGGTGAACCTCACCAAGCAGGAGCAGAAAGTCTGGCTGAAGTCCATGCGCGAGCTCGACTACCACCTCTGCCGCTCAAGCTGGGTCGGTGACTACAATGACCCGAGCACCTTCATGGATCTCTTCACCAGCACGAACGGCCAGAACCGCACCGGCTTCAAAAGCCCCACCTACGATGCCCACATCGCCGCCGCTTCGGCTGAGGCTGACATCCCAAGGCGCAACGGCATTTTCCGGCAGGCGGAGACACTGCTCATCAGCGCGGAGGCGGCGGTCATTCCGGTGTACCATTATGTCGGCGTGCAGTTCTACCATCACGAGCGACTCAGCGGCGTGCAGGCAAACTTGATCGATGATCATCCCTTCCGCTGCATGAGCTGGAAGTGAGTCACCAGCTCATTTCCATTCCAGCAGGCCCTGGGCATTGCTGCCATACTTCACCTCCACCGCTTTCTCAGGATGCTTCGGTCCATCGGGAAGCAGCCTGCCATCCGCATCAAAGAAGTGCGTGCGCCCCGCCTGATGCCGCACCCAGCCGAGCAATGCGCCGCTGGATTCATCATAGCGGAAAACATCCCGCCATGGCTTCGGTGTCGTGAGCCTCAGGTCCACCCAGGCAGGGGTGACAGCACGTTCCAAGGCCTCAGGGAAGAGCGCCTCACTCATCATGACAAGATTCAGACTGCGCAGGTAATGCTGATCCGCAGCCGTGAGCTTCTCAGGTGCTGAAACGGTGGACAGCGTGCCGTTCGCCTGCTCGATCAGCACCCCCAAATCGATCAGCCTCTGCACCTCGCGGCGGAGATCATCCGCAGCCGATTTCTTCGGCGAATCTGTGGCCAGTTTGTCAATCTCCTGACGGAAGGCTAGATAGAGATCGGTGAAGTCCGCCACGCGGTTGAAGACAATCTCCAGCGCCATCTTCAGGCTAATCTGATCCTTCTTGGAAAGCGGTTTCGCGAGTGCGGAAGCAAGATCCTTTTCCAGTGCAGCCTTCGCTGATACATCAGACTTCACTCCAGGTGCGGTGAGAGCTTGGTAGCGCTGATCCAGCGGCATCCATGCAGTCTGGATAGCTTGGCGCTGCTCCTCGTTGAGCAGCTTCTCCATCAGTCGGCTGCGCAACCCATCTCCAGACAGCGTGGCGGCGAGCATGACCTTCAGCCAACGGAGATCAAGATCACTCGCAGGCAGTCCGATGTCGGGATTCGGCTTGTGATAGTCGATCTCCGCCAGTCGGCCACGTTCGTTGTAAAAACGCCGTTCGTTCGGCAGCATGTAGAAGCTGATGATGGCAGGCGCGCTGATGCCGGTGCCGCTCGTGGCGAAGACGCCGATGTCCACGCGATGACTGCGTATGCCCGTGCGTGTGATGATCGGTGGCTGCCAGCGCACACGCAGCCGCATGTAGGGGCCGTTTCCACTGCGGTCGATCCTCACAAGTCGGGGATCACCTTGAAGGACCTGCACCGTGGTCTTCACCGGCCGCCCCATGAGGTCGGCACACTTGCTCAGGTCGATGACCATCCCGTACTCGTCCACCGCACCACGGAAGACTCGGGCGATGGAGACACGCGCATCCATCAGCTTGTGGGACACCGGATTCGCTGCTTCGAAGACCTGCTTCCCAGCCTGCGGGTCACTTTCCTCCACC
>JBILPY010000229.1:0-6661 GCA_044373575.1 Prosthecobacter sp.
CCCGCCACCTGCTGGTCGGGTTTCTCTTCGATGAGCTTGTAGAACTTCCTCCGCGCCTTCACTTCCAGCCCGGCGGCGGGGATCATGTCTTCTTTGGAAAACACGGTCAGGTAGGCATTCGCATACAGCGGTGATTCGCCCAGCTTGCGCAGCTTGATCGTGTGCTCGCCGGTGGTCAAAGCGTCGGCTTCGAGGACAAAGCTGCCGTTGAAGGTGAACAGGTTCTCCTTCGTGATCTCCACCTTCGTCTGCGACTTGCCATCGACGAGCAATTCGACCGTCTGCTTCGGCGATGATTCGCCGCTGGCCTTCACGAACTCCGCCAGCGCTTCGATCACGGCAGCGGTGTCCTTCGTGCTGTTCCAGTAGGTGCCGTTGCGGCGATTGTTGAGCAGGTATTTGGCGATGCGTGCCGCCGTCTCGCCCTTCGGCTCAGTCGTCACGAGAAGGCGCAGGAAGGCAGCTTGTGTCTCGATGGCATCATCCCACCAATACCACCAGCCGCCCTGCGGCAGTTCCAGCCAGACGGTTTGGTTTTCGTCGTCCTGCTTCAGGAACTGCCGCACGTTGCGCAGGCACATGTCGCGCCGTTCCTTTTCACCCACCGCGTGGCAGGCGAGCCCGAGCAGGCAGAGATTGTAGCGCGAGAGGTTGTTCCTCTTTTCGTAGAGGAAGCCGCGCATGGCTTTGTCGCCGCTGTCATACTCCACGAGAACGCTGTTGATGAGTGCGTCGAGGTTGTCGGGGCTGCTCTTGTGCTTCTTGTCCTTCTCCGGCAGCTTCAAACGGCGCAGTTCTTCGGCTTCGTGGCGTTTGAGGAATTCGATCCCATTCAGCACGATGCCGTCATTCAGGTCCATCCGCGCATGCTCCGCCGCTTTCAGTCCATGCAGAACCAGCGCCGTGATGTGTGGCGATGACTCTCTTCCTCCAGGAAACCATCCCCAGCCGCCATCGCCACAGCGCATGGCTTCGAGCTTCTTGAGCCCGGCATTCGCCATCTTCTGCACTTCATTTTCATCAAAGACTGGCTCTTTCGGCTTGCCCTTGCCGTCTTTGCCCTGCCAACGCTTCGCACGTTTGTCGGCATCGCCGATCTCCTGGGCATTGAGGTTCGTGCGCTTGTCACGCACGGCTTTGAGATCCACACCGAGATCCTTGAGCACGTTCAAAGTGATGGCCGTCGGCACGAACTTGTTCAGTGTCTGCTCAGTGCAGCCATACGGGTAATCCACAAGGTAGGGCAGGGCATCCACGAGGGCCGTGGCGAGGGTCGGTGAGAAGCGCACCTCCAGGCGGCTCTGCGCGGGTTTGCGCTCGGCGGGCACTTTCACGGTCAGTTGGCCGCTCGCCTGATCGGGACGCAGTGCAAGGCTCCACGAGTCCGTCTTGAGCATCCCATGCGTGTAGGCCGGGAAGATCATCTCCATGGCATCGCTGTCTTTTTGAGCGAGGGCTTTGACGCGGATTTTTGCTTCGCCTTCGCCTGTGACTTTCACGCGCCAGTCGAAGCGATGCTCGGAGTGGGCGGGGATGGTGGCAAGGAGTGATGGCATCTTGCCATCACTCACTGACGCCAGGATGGCGTCACTCCTTGGGAACTCGATCTCCGCCTTAACCTCCTGCGCCACGTCCATCTCGTTGTGGACGTTCGCGGAGATGACCACCTCGTCCTTCTCCACAAAGAAGCGCGGGGCTTGCAGGCGGACCATGAGGTTCTTCCGCGTGATGACCTCCACCGTCGCCTCGCCGACCTGCGTCTGCGGGCCCATGACCCAGGAGCGCAGCTTCCAGGTGGTGAGGTTCTCCGGCAGATTGAAATTCAGCTCGCCTTCGCCCTTCGCATCCGTGACGAAATCCGCCACCCACACCGCGCTGTCGGCGAGGTTCGTGCGGATCATGGGCTGGGGGCCTTCTTCGCCGCCTGATTCTTCTGGCGCAGGTGGCGGGGCACCTCCAGCAAATGCGTCCGCTGGTGCTGCGGCTGGAGCAGCCATCATTACCATTGGCATGGCGGATTTCCTTCGAGCTATGCCACCACCAAAGGCTCCGTCAGCCAACTCCTGCACAGAACTCTCCGCCACCTCGTCCCCAAACGCCCCGAGCACATCCATACCCATCTCGCCTTCTCGTTGCATCCCTACCTGCACCTCCCGCAGTGAGTCCGCCACCTGCGGATAATGGCTCCGCTTCCAGCCCCAGAAGAAAGGGCGGATGTCCTGCTGATTGCTGCCGCCTGAGATGTATTCCAGCGCCTTGTCATAGGCCGTGAGAACGACCTGACCGGTGAAGGGCTTCCCATCCGCATCCTTGACCCGCACCTTGACCTTCGACCCCTGACCCGGCAGGTAAGTCTCCGCGTCTGGCATCAGTTCCACGGTGGCGATGCGCTTCTTCGGCGGCACGATAATCTGTCGCGTGACCTGATGCACCCTCGCTTCGCTGACGGTACAGGCGTCGATGAAAAGGTTCGGCTGATCCGCCTCCGTGAGCTTGAAGCGATGCGTGGTGCTCTTGCCTTCCAGCTTCAGCCAGATCGGCTCGGGATAGGTGCCGTTCTGCGTGCGCAAAAACAGCGCCACGGTGCTACCGGGGCGGTTCGTGTTCAGCGTGATCTCCACTTCTTCGCCGGGCGCGTATTCGTCTTTCTGCGTGATCAGTTCCAGGTCATCAAAGCGGAAGCCTTTCCCCTCATCGAAGCCTGCTCCACGCACGGTGATGAAACTGATGCCTTCGATCTCGTGCCCGGCTTCGTCTTTGAGTTTTGCGGAGACGCGATACTGGCCGCCTTTGCTGAAAGTGGTCCGCACAGTCCCTGTGCGGTCATCCTCGGCACTCAGCGCCAACTTCTCCGCGAAAACAGCCCCCTCGGCAGGTGTCCCATCAGCCCCATAAGTCACACGATACAGCACCAGTTCACCCGTGGCTTTGACCTCACGACC
Organism: Prosthecobacter sp.; assembly: GCA_044373575.1. Classification (GTDB taxonomy): domain Bacteria; phylum Verrucomicrobiota; class Verrucomicrobiia; order Verrucomicrobiales; family Verrucomicrobiaceae; genus Prosthecobacter. The sequence continues at coordinate 2,943 of JBILPY010000229.1, forward strand.
ATCCAGAGTGCGAGCATGGATGCTCACACTACCGCTGTCCCCGACGTTGTAGTAGCCGCGATCCAGCGAGACATAGACTTCAAAAGGCCGACGAGCCGCGAGCACGCTACCTTTGCCAAAGATGGTGCGGCGGGAGGCATCCGTTACCTCCGCTTCGATTTCGTAGCGATGGTCTTCGTTGCCGTGGAGTTCCTTCGCGAGGGCGGTGTCGATCTTCACGCTGAAGGTGCCGTCTTCTTTGAGCGTGGCTTCACCTTCGGCGACGAGTTCTGGAGGATCGCTGTGCCAGCGCACCCATGGATAACGCGGGATGCAGAAGCACCAGTTCCGCGCGCCGGGATACCAGTCGTAATAGCTCGCGCGCCAGCCGTAGCCGCTGCCGAAGAGCCAGTCCCAGCGCCCCATCGGGAACCAGCGCTCGGTGTGCGTACTGCGCTGCACTTTGTATTTTACTTTCCCCTGCTTCACCGGCCCGCCGAAGTAGTAATCGGCCTTCACCTTCACCTCGAAGGTATTGCCAAGCGCCACGGGTTTCTCAGGAGCCTCCACCTTCACTTCAAACTCGGGCTTCTTGTATTCTTCGACGCGGAACTGGTGCTGCCCGAGATGCTCGTCGTCCTTCAAAGTGCGCTTCCAGACAAACTGAATGCTGTATTGCCCGAGTGTCGCTTCATCGCCGAGCGTGATCGAGTCATTGATCGCGCCGGAGTCATCCGCCTTGTAGGTCTTCTTCAGCAGCTCCTCGCCACGCGGATCGCGGATAGTGACCTGGATGGAACTGCCTGCGAACTTGTTCGTGTTCAGCTTCGGATCATAACCGACGAGACGTGCCCAGGCCTTCCACTTCACTTCCTGGTTCGGGCGATACACCGGGCGATCCGTGATGGAGTAGAGGCGTGTCTGTTCGCTGAATGACTCACGGTTGTTATGGAAATACAGCCCCTCAAAACCGAGGTAGGCCAGCCGTCCATCGGCAGCGCTGGCGCGGATGAGCCACTGGTATTCGTTCACCTTGCTGTCCGTGACCTTGACCTGCCCGTGCTCGTCGGTGGTGGCCTGGAGGTCTTTGAATTTGTAGAGGCGTTTTTCGCGATTCAGCAAGCCAGGGCGACCCCAGTCCTGTTTGTAGCCAAAGAACTTCACCGTGGCTCCAGCGACAGGTGCGCCCGTCACCGCATCCGCCACAAAGTAATGCGCCGCGTTCGCCTGCATCGTTTTCACGATCACCGTGCCCTCAAGCCAGAGCAGCGCCCGAGTCTTGTTCCCGCCTTCAAAGGTTCCTTCGACGAGATAAGCGCCTGCATCCTTGAGCGGCGTCGGCACCTCCACGCGCTTGTCCCAATGATTCGCGCGAGGTTCGAGTTCCTGCGACCACTCGGCGACAGGCTTGCTCAGATACTTGTCGCCGTCCTTCTCCAAAAGCCGCTGACCGATGGCTGAGATGTTGGTCTTCTGCCAGTCCTGCTCCTGCGGTGCACTGCGCAGGTAAGCCTCCGTGTCGGCGAGCAGCTTCGTCACATCCACCTTGCGAGCGGTGAGGCTGATCTTCTTGGCATTGCGGAACACGAGCTGGAGCTTGGCTTCCTTCCCCGCAGGCATGGCACCCTGCGGCTCAAAGCGGCACCAGTTGCCGGTGATCTGGTCGAGCTGGGCTTGGAGTTCCTTTTTCAGTGACGGATCAAGCTGGAGTGTGAGGGCTTTATTCAGCATCTCGACTGCCCGTGAATATTGTCTGCGGTCCCTGAACTCATCTGCCAATTCACTGTATGCCGTCATTCGGTCCTCTGGATCGGCCTCAGCATCCTCAGCAAGCATCTGGTACAGTCGGAGGAAGTTCGCCCCTTCTGGCAATGCGAAGCGCTTCGGCCCGGTGGCAAGCTTGGCGACGGTCTCGTCATCCTTCAGCGTGTGCAGCGTGGCGATGCTGCTCTTCGTGCTGCCTTCATCTTCCCCGGCATCGAAGCGGAAACCATACTCCGCCAGCGTCTGCACGGAGAACCAGGACTTGGTGAGTTCAGCGATGTCTTTGCGGGCTTCGTAAGCCTCTCCTGGACCGAGCTTGGCTAGCGTTTCCAACGTCCAGAAAAGCCTTTCGCCATCGTTCTCCGCCGTCTCCCAGCTTGGGGCAGCTTTGAAGAAGATGGGACTCCCTTCGGCATCGACGGGATAGCCATTGGCGGGTTCATCCAGACCGCTTTCATCATCGAAATCAGGCAGCTTGGTTAGATCGGTGAGATGCAGGAATGACCAAGCGTTGCTGCTGTAGTCGATACCATGCCGGAACGCCTGGCTCAGGAAAGTGAGGACAGCTTTGCGGTCTTCTTTATCAGCCTCAGCGGGCAGATTTTTCCAAGCAGCTTCGAGTAGCTGAAGCGCCCGCACATAATCTTTTAGATCGGTGGACTTGCGGTTGTTCCAATTGCGAGTTTCACCTCGCACGAACTTGCCATCAGTGAGCGTCCCGACGTGAGGCAGGGAACGGTAGGCGATACCTGCATTAAGCAGCACCTCCCATTTCTTCGGATGCGCCTTCACCACAGCCTCGATGACCTCCTCCTGCTCCTGAGCGGCTGCGAGCTGGCCCAGCGCAGTGACCGTGGCATCCAGCAGCTCCCCCGTCGCATCCGGCTTTACCAGTGCGGTCTTCCCGAGGTCGGCGGCTTCGCGGTGGTTGCCTTGCTCGGAGAGCTTTTTCACCTGGGCCAGGGATTCGGCGGCGGTTTGGGCGTGGCTGAGGGCGGTGAGAAGCACGGCGAGGAGGAGGGCGGGGAGCCAGGGGAGATTTTTCATAGCCACGGAGGTGGGTTTACCAGAAGGCAGCACGGGAGACAAGGCGCGGACTTGGGGCGTTCGTTGTAAATCCACGGTAAAGTCTGACCCCGGCGCAATAGCGGCAGAGTGGATCGCAAAAATTTTATGAAACTGTCGTGAAGGCTCTGCGTTTCAGGTGGCGCGCAAGGGATTGGTTTTAGCCAACGCCCCCAGGCCCAAACCAAACCACACACCAACATCATCGACATGAAAGTTATCACCACGATCCTCTCCGTCCTGGCTCTCGCCAGCTTCGTGAACGCTGCCGAAGGCGACGCTAAGAAGGAAAAGCCAAAGATGGACCCAGCCAAGGCCTTCGCCAAAATGGACGCCAACAGCGACGGCTCCATCAGCAAGGAAGAATACATGGCCACTCCTCAGGCTAAGAAGGACGCCGCCAAAGCTGAAAAAAGCTTCGCTGGCCGTGACAAGGACAAGGACGGCAAGATCTCCAAAGAAGAGTTCACCGCCGCTCCAAAGAAAAAGAAGAAGGACGCCTGATCTCGTTTTGAGCCGGTGATCCAACTTACCCGCTCCTCATTTCAAGCCGCATTTGGAAACAGATGCGGCTTTTTCGTGGTGTATTGTTACCAGCGGAGAACGGAGGCCGCCCAAGTGAAGCCGCCGCCGAAGGCGACGAGGAGGATGATGTCTCCGCGTTTCAACCGCCCCTGCCGATTGGCTTCATCGAGCGCGACAGGGATCGTGGCGGCGCTGGTGTTGCCGTATTTGTCCACGTTCATAAAGGTCTTTTCTTCGGGCAAGCCTAGACGGTCGGCGATGGCGGTGATGATGCGCGCATTGGCCTGATGCGGGATGACGAGGGTGATGTCTTCCTTCGTGAGGCCAGCCATTTTCAGCGCCTCCTCTGCAGCGGCGCTCATGCGGGTGACGGCGTGCTTGAAGGT
>JBILPY010000017.1:0-21632 GCA_044373575.1 Prosthecobacter sp.
CCATCACCAGCGCTCACAACCTGCTCAGCTCCGTGCTGGACAATCAGCTTTTCAATCAACAGACCCGGCTCACACCTTCGACCCTGCTTTGGAAACGGGTGCTGGATGTCAACGACCGTGCCCTGCGCCGCATCCGCACCAGTGCCGGAGCTGCCACCGAACGCTCCACCGGCTTTGACATCACCGCCGCATCGGAGGTGATGGCCATCCTCTGCCTCTCCGAGTCCCTCGCTGACCTCCGCCAGCGGCTCGACCGCATCGTTACCGGCTTCACGCCGGAAGGGGAGCCCGTGCTCGCCAAAGAGGCCCGTGTGACCGGAGCCTTGCTCGCCCTTTTGCGGGATGCTTTGCAGCCAAATCTCGTGCAGTCGGTGGAGGGCGTGCCCGCTTTCCTCCATGGCGGCCCCTTTGCGAACATCGCCCACGGTTGCAACTCCGTGCTCGCCACCCGCATGGCGCTCGCTCATGCCGACTATGCTGTGACGGAGGCAGGATTCGCCTTCGATCTCGGCGGGGAAAAGTTCATGCACATCAAGTGCCGGCAGTCCGGCCTTCAGCCCGAGGCCATCGTCATCGTCGCCACGGTGCGTGCTTTGAAAATGCACGGCGGAGTCGCTCTCGATGCCCTCACGCATCCCGATCCTGAAGCACTGAAAAAGGGCCTGGATAACCTCGCCGCGCATCTCGACAGCGCCCAGCAGTTCCAGCGGCCCGTCATCGTGGCGATCAACCAGTTCACCAACGACAGCGCCGAGGAGATCGCCCTCGTGAAGGAGTTCTGCGCCGAGCGCGGCGTGCCCTGCGCTCTCGCCAATGTCTTCGGTGAAGGTGGAGCAGGAGCTACCCAGCTCGCCGAAACGGTGCTCGAAGCCCTGGCGAAGTCCGAATCGAAACCCTTGCCCTTCCTTTATGAGCCGCACGACAGCGTCGAGCAGAAGCTCCACGCCATCGCCACCCGCATTTATGGTGCCGACGGCGTCACGCTCACGGATGAAGCGAAGGCCAAGTTCACCCTCTTCGACAAAAGTGGCTTCGGCCACCTGCCCCTGTGCATGGCAAAAACGCAGAACTCCCTCTCCGACGACGCCACCAAGCTTGGCCGCCCGAAAGGCTTCACCATCACCGTCCGCGACTTCGAGATCGCCAACGGGGCCGGCTTCCTCGTCGCCCTCACCGGCACTATGATGCGCATGCCCGCCCTTCCGAAAGTGCCAGCAGCGGAGCGCATCCAGGTCAGCGAGGATGGTGTGATCAGCGGGATTTGATTTCTTGCGCCGTGTGAGTCCTCCGACTAAACCCCGCGCGTGCACACCGCCTTCGTCCTCGGCGCGGGGCTCGGGGAGCGGCTGCGGCCGCTGACCGATCAGCTCCCGAAGCCTCTCATCCCCGTTTTTCATAAGCCGCTCATCACCTATGCCTTTGACCATCTCATGGCGGCGGGGGTGAAGTCCTTCGTGGTGAACACGCATCATCTGCCGCAGGCCTACGCGCAGACTTTTCCAGACGGCAGCTATCGTGGAGCCCCCATCGCCTTTCGGCATGAGGCACCGGTGCGTCTGGAAACCGCCGGCGGTATCGCCAACGTGCGTGACTTGCTCGGCAGCGAGCCCTTCATCGTCTATAACGGCGACATCCTCACCACGCTGCCGCTGGAGCCGCTGATCCGCGAGCATCAAGAGCGCGGTAACCTCGTCACCCTCGCCCTGCGGAGTGTCGGACCGGCTCAGCACATCGCCTTTGATGCAGCGACTGGTCGCGTCACCGACATCCGCAACATGCTCGGCACCGGCAACAGCGGCACGCATCTCTTCACCGGCATCTACATCTGCGATCCGAAGTTTCACGACTGGCTCACGCCGGGGAAGGTCGAGTCCGTCATCCCCATCTTCCTGAAAATGATCCAGCAGGGTGAAAAGCTCGGCGCTGTCGTGCTCGATGAAGGCGACTGGTGGGATCTCGGCAGCCGAGCGGCTTACTTGGAGGCGCATCACGCCCTCGCCACCTCCGGCCGGAATCCCGCGCCTGCCATTCACCCCAGCGCCCAGGTTTCCAGTGAGGCCAAACTCACCGGCCTGAACGTCATCGGTCCCGACGCCATCGTCGAAGCCGGAGCGCAGTTGGAGGACTGCATCCTCTGGCCCGGAGCGCGTGTTACCAGCGGCAGCGATCTCAAACGCTGCATCGTCCGCAGCGGCATCACGGCCACCGGCAGCCATGACGGTGCTGACTTGTGAGCAAACAAGCCTTGCCTCCGCCCCATCTGCGGTCATAGCCTCCGCCTCCCTTTCCGGCTACCGCCCATGCCTCCCGAACACGAAGCCTTGCTCATCCTCACCCGCCAGCAGTTCCCCGAACTGGAGGGCGTGGACTGCGTGGTGGAGGCCATCCTCAAAGGCGGCTCCGACCGGCATTACTACCGCTTTGAGTGGGCCGGTGAAAAGCACCCGCCGATGGTGCTCATGGTCTATACTTTGGCCCGGCGAGATAACCCGAAGTTCGTGCCCGCCACCCGCCGTCTGGCTGCGCTCGGCGTCAATGTGCCCACCATCTACGCCTTCGATGAGCAGCGGCTCTTTGTCTGGCTCCAGGATCTGGGACGCGACGACCTCCATGCTCACGCCGGAGAACCCTGGGAGCAGCGCCGTCCGCTTTACGAGGCCACCTTGCGCGAAGCGGCGAAGATCCACGGCGTCGCCGCGGAAAGCCTGACCGCTGAGGAAATCGCGACCATGGAGCCTGAGTTCAACGAAGGCATGTATGAGTGGGAGCAGAACTACTTCCTCGAGCACTTCGTCCACGGCCATCTCGGACGGGATGCTGATGCTCAAGGCGAAGCTCAAACGGCACTGGCAAACCTCCGCCAGCGGCTCGCCCAGCTCCCGCGCTGCCTGGTGCACCGGGATTTTCAGAGTCAAAACGTCATCATGCGTGAGGGTGGTGCCTGGCTGATCGATTATCAGGGCCTGCGCCCCGGTCTGGCGGAGTATGACCTCGCCTCGCTGCTCTTTGATCCCTATGTGACGATGAGCCGCAGCGAGCGTCACGACCTGCTCAGCTACTACGCCGAACTGCGCGGGCTGAACCTGCCGGAGCTGCGGGAGATCTTTTACCTCTGCGCTGCCCAGCGTCTCATGCAGGCTCTGGGTGCCTACGCGAATTTGTATCGGAACCAGGGCAAAGCGCACTTCGAGCAGCACATCCCCGCCGGGGTGAGAAACCTCAGCATCGTGTGTGAAGAGGCACCCGAGCTCGCTCCCTTGCTCACGCTCTTCACCTGACCTCCTGATGCACGCCTTCCTACCCGCCGAAGGTTGCGCCGAGTCCCTGGCCGATGAGTTGAAGCGCTCCGGTGCCCAGGTTCAGCCGCAGGGACATCACGACTTCGTCGTCGCGGATGCACTGCCGCAGCCACCGCTTCTCGCCTTTGCCCGGCAGACGCTTCCCGATGCCCGGGAGGTGCTCGGAGCCTCCATCAATGGTTGGGCCGATGCCATCATCGAGGCCATGCTCACCACGCTCGGCGATGATGATCCCTGGCAGCTCCATCTCTGGCCGCAGTATGGCGAAGGCCGCGCCGGGCATCACCGCTGCGAGCTGATCCACACCGCCTTCACCGAGCGGCTGAAAAAGCGCCGCCGCGTGCGCCTGAAGCACGAGCAAAGCACGCTCACTGCCAGCACCGCTCTCGTGCAGGCGGCGCTCACCGCGCCGGATGCCGGATTCGTCTCCGTCACCACCGCCACACGCCGACACGAGATGCGAGCCATCGTCTCCGACGTCATCGCCGGTGAAATCCCACACGCGGAGGACAAAGCCGCCCCTTCACGAGCCTTCGCCAAGGTCATCGAGGCCGAACTCCGGCTCGGGCAGAAGATCGAGCGTGGGCAGACCTGTGTCGATCTCGGTGCTGCGCCGGGCAGTTGGACCTATGTCGCCATCCAGCGCGGGGCCAGCGCCATCGCTGTGGATCGTTCCGAGCTCCGCGAGGACCTCATGCGCAGCCCGCGCCTGCATTTCCATCAGGGCGATGCCTTCAAATTCAAACCCGAACAGACCGTCGATTGGCTGATCTGCGACATCATCGCCGCCCCTCAGCGCAGCATCGACCTGCTGCTGGAATGGCTGCGTGAGCAGCGCATGAGGCGCTTCATCGTCACGATCAAATTCAAAGGCACCGACGAGTATCACCTCCTGGATCAGCTCAAGCGCGAAGCCCCGCCGCTCTGCTCCGACTTCCGCCTCATGCGCCTCTGTGCGAACAAAAACGAGGTCACTGCCTTCGGGATCACTTCCCCTGCTCTTTGACCACATCACGGGCGAGCTTCAGAGCATCGCCTCCGACATCGAGGAGCGCGTCTGAGACACCTTTTTGCTTCCGCTCTGGCAGCGGCGTGCGGGGAGCCCCACTGGGATTGTAGCTGTTGACATCCGGCAGGGGGACAGGCTTGCCCGTCTTGGCATCCAGGACGGTGGCACCTGCCTTGGGCTGCTCTTTGGGTGCTTCTTCAGGTTTCTTTTCGGCAGGCTTTTCAGGCTCAGGCTTCTTTTCCGGCAGGGATTCCGGCGGCTTGGCATCGGTCATTTTTTCCTCGGCGGCCTTGGAGCGCACGGCCTGGTAGAGCAGGTTGTAATTGTGCCGGATGGCGGCGGGAAAGGTCACACGACCAGGCTCCACGATCTTTTCCCGCAGCAATTTCGACGAGAGGTCCGCCACGAGATCCGTGCCGATCTTCACCGCGCGGTCCACATACGGCGCAGCCACGGAGGTGGAGGCGGAGGCACCGCCTTTGATCAGCTCGCTGCTGATCGTGCGACCCTGAAGTGCGAGACTGCTCTGTGCAGTGACGAGCGTGCCATCGGCGGCGAAGCTCAGCTCCAGGCTCGCGTGGTCATCTGTGGCCATGAAGCCACGCACATGGTCGATGCGCACGGAAACAAAGATGCCGCCATCGGGCGAGGGCGACATCTCGGGCTGATAGGTGCGATAGGTGGCCTCGGAGATTTCATACTCGGCGGCCTTGCCCTTGCGCGCCTTCCAACCACCGAGGCTCGTGCCAAAAACATCGACATCGATCTCCACCGCCGCCTGGGCGGACAGGGAACAGAGCAGGCTGAGGAGCAGGAGATGAGTCTTCATGAGGGGGAGTCTGCCACGTCTGGTGCGGAAGGCGTGGTTAAACTGGTTCCCGCGCCGTGTTATTCAAGCGCGTTTCGTCCTTGTGACTCAGCGTGGAGATGCGCCATGATTCCCACTGCCATGAATCCTCCCATCTCCCCCGACTTGAAGCGCCGCTCATTCCTTCGCGCAGCTTTTTCCGGCGCTGCCATCACGCCTGGGCTGCTGTCTGCCGCCGATGTGGAGAAAGCCATCGTGCAGAGCGAGGGCAAGTTTCACGAGCCTGCCATGGACCTGCCGCTCGTCGAGGATGCAGATGTCATCGTCTGCGGTGCCGGACCTGCGGGTGTCGCTGCCGCCATCACCGCCGCACGTGCAGGTGCCAAAGTTCGCGTCTTCGAGTGGCGTGGCTGCCTCGGCGGAGTCTGGACGGCTGGTCTGCTCGGCTACCTGCTGGACTTTGACAAGCCCGGCTTCAATCAAGAGCTGCTCAAACGACTCGATGAGCGCGACATGCGCCGCGGCACCAGCAAAAAAAGCATCTGTTATGAACCCGAAGGCATGAAGCTGCTGCTCGAAGAGATGTTTGTGGAAGCAGGCGTGAAGTTCCAATTCCACACCCGCGTCTCCGCCGCCTACAAGGAAGGTAACCGGCTGACCACCATCGTCACGGAATCCAAGTCCGGCCGTCAGGCATGGCGCGCGCCGGTGTTTATCGACACCACGGGCGATGGCGATCTCGGCGCGCTCGCGGGCTGCGCCTTTGAATTTGGCGAAGCCGAAGCCTGCCCCTGCCAGCCGATGTCGCTGAATGCACTGCTCGTCTGCAAAGATGCCCAAGCTCTCGCGGCCTTCATTCACAAGTCTGATCCCAGCAAGGCCGACGGCCTAGCTAAAGATGCCTTTCTGTCCGAGATCAAGCGCACGGGGCATTTCCCTTCCTACTCGAAGCCGACGCTCTGGCAGGTGCGGGATAATTTGTTGCTCGTGATGATGAATCACGAATATGGCGTGCCCTGCTTCGATGCAGCGAAGATCACCGAGGCCACGGTCCGCGCCCGCGCCGAGATGAACAAGATCGTCAACGGCCTGCGCAAACTCGGCGGCCCGTGGGAGGCTCTGCAAATCGCCGCCACTGCGGAGCAGATCGGCGTTCGCGATGGACGCCGCATCGCGGGTCGCTACACGGTGAACAAAGACGACCTCATCGCTGGCGCACGCTACGATGACGCCATCGTGCGACCAACCTTCCCCGTGGATATTCATGCGCTGAGCAAGGAGGCCAACAAGACTGCCGCCTACAGCAACGCGGGCATCAAAGTGAAGCCCTATGACATCCCGCTGCGCGCGCTCATTGCCAAAGACGTGGATGGTTTGATGATGGCGGGTCGCTGCATCAGCGGAGACTTCATCTCCCACGCCAGCTATCGCGTCACCGGGAACTCTGTCGCCATGGGCGAAGCCGCCGGTGTCACTGCCGCGCTCGCCGCCACGAGCAAACGCCTGCCGCACGACGTACCCTGGAGTGAGGGTGAGGCGAAGCTGAAAGCAATGGGACAGCGCGTCTAGGATTGACTCTTGAGCGACAGGCATGGCCTGCCTGCTGCGTTTACAGCAGCCCATGAATTTCCTCACCCGCTGCCTCCCCCTTCTGCTCATCCTCTCCCTGCCTGCCCAAGCGCAGACCACGGACCCAAAACCGCTCGTCGATCAGGTGCTCACCGCTGCGGGTGGAAAGGACAAGCTGCTCACGCTCTTCCGCATCCAGGAGATCTTCCACTTCGGCGACAAACCTGAGCCTGCCGAAGGTAAAAAGCGCTCCACCCGTGCTTCGGTGATCGAGCCGCCGAAGTACTGGTGGCTCGGCAAAAAGGAACGTGCGGAGGAACCTGCGAAGTATGACGTCTGGGCCTGGACACTCGGCATTTTCACCGCACCGGAATCGAAGATCAAAGTCATCCCCGACATGACCGACGACGGCAAAGTCTGCTTTGGACTGCGTGTGAGCGGCACCGTCGATCCAGCGATGGATTTCTACTTCGACAAATCAACGAGCCTCCTCCAGCGCCTCGACTGGCGCGGCGACTTCTACCGCTTCACCGAATATAAGGAACACGACGGCGCGAAGTATGCGAGCCGCACCGTGATCTACAAAAAGGCAGGCGGAAAACCGTGGTTCTTCCACGACGTCACCGGCGTCGAGCGGCTGAAGGAGCTGCCTGAAGGCTTGACTCGTTAATCAAGCATCCTGCAGCAGGATGGCGTCCACGTTGTTCCCGTCGTAGAGGGCATCACTGAGGATCACGAGAGGGTCGCCGGTCTTCACGAGGCCGTGTTTGTGCAGCAGCGCGATGGCATCGCGGATGGACTTGTCGGGCTGACCTTCGGTGAACTCCATGACATAGGGCTGCACACCACGGGCGCTGACTAAGGCGCGGCTGACGTAGAGCTTCGGCGTGAAGGCGAAGATGGGGGCGAACTCGGGGCGCTGATGGGCGAGCAGATGCGCCATGACGCCGCGCAGGGTGAAGACGAGGAGCTTCGAGCCGGGGATGCTGTTCGCTAGCAGGATGGCGGCTTTGACGGTCTTGTGCTTGTTCGTCTTGAGCGGGGCATCGCTGGCGAAGCGGCCGGAGGGATACTTTTGCTCGATGCGGCGGATGACGCTGTCGAGCACCTCGACGCATTTTTCCGGATAGCGACCGACGCTGGTTTCACCGGAGAGCATGACGCAATCGACCTGCTCGATCACGGCATTGAAGATATCGGTGACCTCCGCGCGGGTGGGCACTGGGTTTTCGATCATGCTTTCGAGCATCTGGGTGGCGACAATGACCTTGCGTCCGTGGAAGGAGCAGCGCTCGACGATGTGGCGCTGGATGAGCGGCAGGTCCTCGATGGGGCACTCGCTGCCGAGGTCGCCTCGGGCGATCATGATGCCGCCGCTGGCTTCGACGAGGGTGTCGATGTTCTTAAGCGCCTGCTGATTTTCGATCTTGGCGATGACGCGGGCTTTGCTGCCTTTCTGCTCCAGAAGGAGGTTCAGATGCTGGATGTGGGCGGGCTCGCGGGCAAAGCTGAGCGCGAAGTAATCGACTCCCAGCTCCACGCCGATATCGAGGTCGGCGTAGTCTTTCTTGGTCAAAGGCGGCAGGCGAACATCGACGCCGGGCAGGTTGATGTGGCGGCGGCTTTTCATCTCGCCCTGCGTAAGCACGGTGCTGATGACGTGCTTCGGGGTCACGGTGTGGGCTTTGACCTGGATCATGCCGCCGTCGATGAAGATGATATCACCGGGCTTCAGATCCTTGCCGAGATCGGGGTAATTGACCGTGCAGGAGTAGCCGATGGTTGGCTGGAAGTCGGGTGTGCAGCGGAACTCCACCTCGTCACCGACCTTGAGCTGCCAGGACTGATCGACATCACCCGTGCGGATGCTGGGGCCAGTGAGGTCCATCAGCACACCGATCTCACGCCCGGCACTGCTGGCTGCCTCACGCACCCGGCCATAGACCATGCGCACCCAGTCGTGGGAGGCGTGGCTCATGTTCAGGCGGATAATATCCGCGCCTTTGGCGATCAAATTGGCGATGACTTCGGCGCTTTCCGTCGCGGGGCCGAGGGTGCATAGAATCTTGGTTTTGCGCATAGGGTTGGGGGCGTGACGCTTGGCCCCGGATGCCCGGATTCTCAAGGTACAATCCCCTCAAGCAGCAGGCAGCGGGCCAGAGAGCGGAAAAGAAGGGTTTTCCCCGCCAGCCCCTACTTCAGCGTCTGGATATACAGGATCAGGCTATCGATCTGCGCGTCGTTCAGGATGCCGGCGTAGATAGGCATGCCGGTGTCGAATTTCTCAAAGCCCTTCACCACCTTGGCGCTCGGTGCCAGGATGGACTCGCGCAGGTAGGCGGCGTCGGCTTTGACCTTGCCCTTCATGCCTTTGGCGATGTCCCGCTCACTGCCGAAGAGGCCGCGCCAACTCGGGCCGACCTTGCCGACGAGGCTGCCGTCTGTGCTGTGGCAGGCCATGCAGCCGAACATCTGGTAAAGCCGTGCGCCTTCCTCGGCGGTCGGTTTCATGATGGCAGTGCCGACAGCGGCGCGTGGGGTGAGATCGACGCTGATTTTGCCAAAGCCTTCCTTCACTGAGTCGAAGGTGGCGAGCTCCCAGGGGGTGAAATAGGCGGTGTTTTCTGCTTTCAGGCCATCGGAGCTCTTCAAGCCCCAGCCGAGGCGCATCTGGCTGACGCCGCCCTTCATGTCCGGGAAGCCAACGAGCACGCTTTTGCCGTCCTCACTCAGGTAAGCGCTGCTGGCGGTCATGAATTCCTGCCCGGCGCTGCCATCCAGCTTCAAATGCGGGCTGCCATACTCGGGTGTGCGTTTGTAGTTCCAGCGCTCGGCGCTATAGCTGGTGGGATCGGTGGCGAGGTTGGCATCCAGCTTGGCATTGAAGCGCAGCAGCACGCCTTTGTCGGTCGGCGTCAGTTCCTTCAGCAGCACGCGGGGTTGGTCCGTGTAGCGCAGGCGGGCCAGACCGCTGAGCTTCGGCGCGATGGTGCCCCAGACCTGGAAACCGACGACGTAGAGCTGCCCGTCCGCCGGGTTCACATGGGCATTGAGCGTGGGAAAATCCAAGTCGCGGCAGAAGCTCATGACGGCGGCTTGAGGCTTCTTAAAGCGTGGGTTCATCAGCACTCGGAATAGCTCCGGCCGGTTGTAGCCGATGTGGATCAGTTCGTCATTGATCGGCCCCATCTTGGCTCCGGTGAGCCAGGTTTGCGTGACACCGCTCGGGTTCACCGGATGCGGAATCCAGGTCAGCGGGTCAGCGATGGCTTCGGGATACTTTTCCTTCTCGGCGATGCTGGGCAGGTGACCATAAAAGCGATGTCCGCCGATGATGTGCAGCGGCGTGGAGGGCACGTAATGCCCCTGCTGATCGCTCGCGGTGACGAGCCCTGTCACTGGATGCACACCGATGAAAGGCTGCCGCAACCCGTAGGCGATGACCTCGAAGGATTTCCCATCTGGCGCAACCTTGATGACCGTGCCGTTGTGCTTGCCACGCGTGGCACCTTCCTGCCCGCCTTTGGAAATGTAGAGTGCGCCGTCCGGCCCGAGCTTCATCGAGTTCGGAAACTCCCGCGTCTCCGCCGTCTGTGCCGACAGATTGCAGAACATCTCATAGCGGTCGCACTCGCGGTCGTTGTTCGAATCAACGAGCCGCCAGATACCACTCCGATCAAACACCAGCATCTCAGCATCTCGACCCTTGACCCCTTGACCTGCCGGGCCTTGCCCCTTCCTGACCACAATGCTCATCGGCTCATGCAAACCCGAGGCAAAACGCTTCCAAGTCACGTTTTCCAGATCGCCCTTCAGACCGGAGATGAGCCAGACATCTCCATCAAAGGTCACACCCGCCGCATCGCCCTGATCATTGAGGAAAGCGATGTCTGCCAGCCGCACATTCCGCTTCCAAGGATTCGGCACCGGCAGCGGGATGGAGTCGAGGACGTAGGCTTCGGGGGAGGTGGAGAGGGTGGATTTGGTCGGGATGGTTTGGGGCCAGAGTGGTTTGCTCTCCTCGCTTTGCGTGGCTTCGCCAGCGAGACCTGGTTTGTCAGCAACAAAACTGATGTCGAAACCATGCCCTTCATCCGATGCGGGTAGCTCAAGCCAAAGGTAACCATCAGACGACTTATGAAGCGTAGCCTTAGGACCGGAAATCATGCTGATTTGAAGGGAGCAAAACTCATCATACTTTGCCAGCAAAGGCCCGATGTCGTTTACCTCGAACTTCTCAGCAGTGACTTTGCTGTTCCGATACTGACGAGTTTTCCCGATACAGAGTAACAGCGGCTGTTTGTGATCTGGAAGCTCCCACGTTTGGCCAAAAAAACTCGCTTCGGGCAGTCCTAAAATGGTGCATTGAGCATCGAGGCCAAACAAGCGAACACCAATCTCAACAGCACCATCATACGGACGAACCCGAGTGAACAAAATATCTGGTGCCGGCCCCCGCCCAACCTCCTCTTTGCTCGGCGCAGGCTCTCTCGGGTCGGTGAAGCTCGGTTTGTCCCCCACTTGCCAGCCGGGGTAGATGCCATTCGCCAGCCAGACCTTCCCCAGCGGCTTCGGCAGGTTTTCCTGGCCGTCTTTGGTCTTTTGCCCGGCGATGTGATACGACCCTGGAGCCAGGGCATCGGCGCTGATGGGTGGTTTGCCGGGCTCGCTTTCCCAGATGCAGGCGATGCGGAGGAGGTCGGTATCGAAGCAGGCCCAGAGGTTGTGTCCGAGGTTCAGGATGAGGCCGCGCGGGGTGAGATTGTCCTTCGGGAAGCCTTCGCCGAGGTCGCGGCAGTCCAAAACGCTGCTGAAAAAGGGGAAGTCCGGCTCCACCCACTCCGCCCAGTCGCCTTTGGCAGGCCCAGCCGGGGGTGCTTTTGCCTTTTCCTTCTTCGCTGAGGTCTGGGCAAACCCAGAAAGGGTGGAAAGGACGAGAAGGGCAAAAAGGACGGTCGGAGCGAAACGCATGAAGCTGAAACACCCGAGGGCGGGCCACTCTGTCAATCACCGTGGCCTGTATTCCAATGCCTGCCCGGACCTGATCACAACAAAGGTCAGGTCTGCCCGTCCTGCCAATCTTGTAAATGCTGTAAAGAAAGACAGCCTCCAGATTCACTTACCCCTTTCAGGCGTCAGCCGCCCCAATCTCCCGATTTGCCAAATGGGCGTAGTGTACTACTCTCGTGGCCCTGGCGGCTCGACCGCGACAGATCATTTTGCCCCCGAGATGAGAAGATTGCCCATGACCTCCCGCGCAGCCTGCCGCTTCTTGTTGGCCCTCACGGTCGTTTCCCTCTCCACCGCTCAGGCGGATGTAACAGCTGCCGATGAAGGCAAGCCCGGCTTCCTGAAACGGATGTTTGGCGGCGGCACGAAGGATACCCCACCTGCGCCTTCCGAAGTGAAGGAAGCCCCCAAGGCCAAGCCTGCGGAATCTTCGGCCAAAAGAGAGAAAATCACGATCAAGCCAAAGACTGGCACGGTGACGAAATCCTCCAGCGGCGGCAGCAAATCCGGCTCCTCCAGCGCGAAGAAGTCCACGCCCACGAAGTCGGCCCCCGCTGTGGTGAAGAAGACCGAGCCCGTAAAGCCCTCGGAGCTGGAAAAGGAACCCGCCAAAGCCATGACCAAGTCGGGCGATGGTGAATTCGGCACGGATGACGACGACAAGCAGACCGCCGCCGCCAAGACACCAGCTCCGGCCCCCGTCTCCTCCGCACCCAGCGAGACTCTGCCAACTAGCAGCAAAGGCTCGGGCTGGCAGGTCGTGAAGGTGAATGGACGCGACTACGTGACCGCCGAGAGCATCCACAGCTTTTACAGGTTCAGTTCCTACAAGCTTGAAGGGCAGCATGTCTGGCTCCGCTCCAACAACCTCATTCTGAAAGCCAGCGTCGGCAGTCAGGATATGCTGATCAACAACATCAAATTCATTCTCAGCTTTCCCGTGCTGGAGTCCGGCGGACGTGCGCTCTTCTCCCGGCTCGACCTCTGCAAGCTGATCGACCCCGTTCTGCGCCCCACCTACATCACGGACGGCGAACCCTTTGACACGGTGATCGTCGATGCCGGACACGGCGGCCACGATGCCGGCGCTCGCGGCGTCTATGGTTATGAAAAGGACTTCGCCCTGAAGATGTCCTTCATCCTGAAGGACTCTCTCCAGAAGAAAGGCTTCAAAGTCATTCTTTCGCGCCCGAACGACAGCTTCGTCACCCTTGGCGGACGCGTGGCCATCGCCAATGCCACGCCACGCAGCATTTTCATCAGCCTGCATTTCAACTCCGGAGGCAGCGCCGCCTCAGGCATCGAGACCTTTGCCCTCACTCCGCAAGGAAGTGCCGCGAGCTTGGAGCGCGGCGGTGGTTTCAATTACAACGGCCTCACGGGCAACTCCCACGACTCCGCGAACATCGCTCTCGCCACCGCCGTTCATGCCATGGTCATCAGCCGCTTCAAGTTCGTGGATCGCGGCATCAAACGCGCCCAGTGGAGTGTGCTCACCGGCTGCAAACGCCCAGGCATTCTCTTTGAAGGTGGTTTCGTGACGAACGGCAACGAATGCCGCCTCATCGCCTCCGACACCTACCGGAGCTCCGTCGCCAGCGCGATCGCTGACGCCGTGGTGAACTACCGCACCGCCCTGCGCGGCTCGATGACCAACCAGCGCTAAGCCGCGAGGTCATACTCCCGGCGCATCACACGCTGATAGGTCACGATCTCGAAATCGAAGGCGTGCTGCTCATCCATGACGTGAATATGCCGCCTCACCGGCTCCCAATCGCGTGGCGAAATCACTGGGAACGGCAGGCCGCCGCCGAGAATCTCCAACACATGCGTGATCACGAGACGCTGAGCGTGAGGCATCGCCGCCGCAAACACCTCTGCACCGCCGCAGCAGACGAGTTCGGTCTCGCCTGCCGCACTGGCGAGCTGCACGCCTTCTGATACAGAACTCACGGCTTGTCCGCCAGGCACGATCAGCGAGGCGTCGCGCGTCAGCACGAGCGGATGATGTCCCGGCTGAAACCACCCGAGCATCTCCTCAAAGGTGCCTCGCCCGAGGAGGAGCCACTTGTCACGCGTGGCAGCGCGGAAGTGCACTTTATCAGTCGGCAGGTCCCACGGCACACCCTTTCCACGCGAGATAAAACCGTCCGCCGAGACGGCGGCGATGAGAGTGAGGTGAGCGCTCATGACGCGAGACTACACCTTCTGGGCAGCAAGCGCACGCTTCACATCGTCGCTCGTGTTGTAGCCGTGCATGGCTAGACGAATGCGCCCTGCGTTGTGCATGACGTGGACTTCCGCCTTCTCCAGCGCTGCGTGGATCTCCGTGCTGCGCTCGTGCATGAAGGCGACGATCCCTGTGGGCCTGTCCGCATGCAGTGGAGCCATCGGTTTGAAGCCAAGTCCCACGAGCCCATCATGCACATCTTTGACCAGCGGGTCCGCATGAGCCGAGATCGCTGCCACACCGACGCCATCGACATAGCGTAGTGCCGCATTCAGCGCGTAAAGTGCCGCGAAACTGGGCATCCCGACTGAGAAGCTCAACGCGCCCGTTTTTGTCACGGCACGCTCGAAGCGGTCCGCATCAAAGGCATTGCTGAGATGATACCAGCCACCCGCGTGAGTCGTCAGACGATCTGCATTCCGCTTCGGGATACCGATCACGCAGCCGCCATGCACACCGAGCGTCCACTTGTGCGTGCTGCTGATCAGGATGTCTGCGCCGTCGCAGTTCAAAACAACACGCCCGAAAGCCTGCGTGATGTCCACGGAGATGAGCGCGTTCGGCGCGTGCTTCCGCACGGCGTTATGCAGCGGTTGCCAGTCGATGCGATGCCCGTTGTAAAAGCTCACCAGCGAGACCTGCACGAGCTTTGTCTTCTCATTCAGCAGAGGAATGAGATCCGTCACATTCAGCTCACCGCCCGCAGCTTTCCAAAGTCGCGAGGTCGGCGGCGTGATCGCGCGTAGCCAGGGCGTGGCACCGGCGGGGAAGTCGAGATCCGTGACCACCACCTCATCGCCCGCACCGAGATTCAGGGCCGAGGCGAGCAGGTTGTAAGCCTCCGAACTGCACGAGCAGAACGACACCTCCTCCGTCGTGAGCCCGAGCATCTTCGCACTGATCTCGCGGCAACTCTCCACGGCAGCAAAGTGCCCCTCACGCCCGCGCATCCCGCGCGACTTGTCCGCCCAGTAACTCTCCAGCGCCTCCTTCACCGCCAGCGGCGGGATGCTCTCCGCCGCCGTGTTCAGATAAGTGATGCCAGAGAGGGAAGGGAAGTCGCGGAGTCGGGAGGAGTCGGTGAGCATGGGCAAAGTTTAACCCATGAACGATGACTTTCTTGCGCGGAGATGTCTCTGGTGGCTTTGAGAAGCTCACTTCTCCGGCACCGTCAGCACGTCGCCGGCTTCGAGGGGCTTGGTGCTTTCGTGGAGGGGGATGACGAAGAGCTGATTGTCGCGCTTGAGTTCGGCTTTGGAGCCATCGGCCCGGTCGCTGAGGCCGCCAGCCAGATCGAGGAGGTCCTTCACGGTCATGCCGGGCTTGAGGGTGTATTTGCCCTGGCGCTTCACCTGGCCGTAAACTGTCACGGCGGGCTCGGTGGTTTTCTTCGGCAGGGTAAATCCTTCTTCATCGATGGTCGTGGCTTCGACGATGAAAAAGACGAGGTCCTTGGTTTTTGGCAGGCGGTCGGTGAGCGGGGTACTCTCGGGGCTGCCAAGTCCACCGAAGACAATGCTTTGGTCAGGCTGCATGATGACGGAGGTGGTGGTCTTCAGGCTGTGGAAGATGGGCTGCTGGATTTTGTTCTGCGTGAGCACGGTGCTCGAGGCATCTCCTGGTTTTTCGATCGACTTTCCATAATCCATGAAGCCTTCAAAGCTGGTCACTTCAGGCGTCAGGGTGAGATCGATTCTGCCATCCTCTAGCAGCGTCGGGTTCAGCTCTATTCGCACGCCGATGGGGCGCATTTCAAAAGCCGTCGGTGTGGTGGGGATGACGGGCTGGTCTTTCCCGAGCTGCTTGGCGGGCTCGTATTCGGTGGGATAGATGAACTCGCGCACGACTTCGACTGTGGCGTTCTGGCCACTTTTGGTCGTCACGGAGGGAGCGCTCATGAGATCGACGCCTTTTTGCTGGCTGAGTTTTTGCAGCAATGCGGTGGCTTGATCGGCGCTGAGGATACCGAGGTTCTGCAAGCCTGCGGTGTCATCGACCACGAGTCCGGCTTCCGCCAGCACGGGCGAGCCTACGGGGATGCTGATAAAGCGACTCCTGACTAGGATCATCGCGTCTCGGGCCGGCTCAGCTTTCCGGCAGGCGGTGAGTCCGGCCAAACCAAAAGCGACTGCCAGCATCGGCAGCAGCACCGCCAGCTTTTGCAGCCCTGAGTATCCCAGACGCCCCCGGCCTGAATCGACGAGGTTGCCCAGTCGTTAACGCATGGCTTTGGCTCCGGCGGAAACGAACATTGCGAGTGCGAGCGGCAACCAGCGGCGGCCGGAGTGGGCTCCGAGCGAGGTGACGGCGGCGAGCAGCTCTTCGGCAAAGTCGCCTGCGTTTTGACCGCTACGAGCGAGCGCGAAGTCATCGCTGGCCTGTTCACGGGAGCGCTGGCTGGCGCGCAGCATGAACCAGACGAGCGGATGAAACCACAGCAGCAGCGCTGCGACCGTGGTGAGCACGGAAACGAGGATGTCTCCACGCGCGATGTGCGCCAGCTCGTGCCGCAAGACGAGGCGGAGTCTCGTCTCAGGCCAATCGCTGGCTTGCTCCGGGAGCAGCACGACCTTGCGCGCCAAACCCCAGGTCATCGGCACCTGGCAATCGGTGCTCATGCGCAGGCTGGCGTCGGGCAGATGCAGGTGAAAGGCAGTCGCTTCCTCCTGAAAGCAGCGACGAATGGCCGAGTCCTTCACGGGTCGAGATGAAGCCTGCAGCCGTCTGAGCGACAGAGCTGAAAACCCGAGCGCGATGCCTCCGACGCCGATGCCTGCCAGCCAAAGCAGCGCCCACATCGGTGAATGCGGCACATCGGCCTGCGCCACGGTCATCGAGATCGTCGAAGCCACGCGTGGCGGCATCGTTTGCTGGTCCAGCTCGACATGGGTCTGAATCCCAGCGGGCGGCGGCGCAGGCTCTGCCTTCCATTCGATCCGCCAGCTCGGCGCGAAGAAGCTGCTAAGCATGACGACCGGGATCAAAAGTAGCGCTGAGGCCTGAACGAAGTGCTTCCGCGCTGCCGAGAGTCGCGGAATGCAGGCCGTCACCAGTCCCGCGATCACAAGGAGCGCGGTGCTTTGCAGAGACACATCGAGCAGCCAGCCCGGTGTGGAGGAGAGGAGTTGGCTGGTCGTCATAGCGTGCTTTGGTTCAGGGTTTTTTGGGCTTGGCCTCATCGAGGAAGCGGCGCAGCTCGGCGACTTCATCCGCGCTGAGCTGGGTCTGTGGATGGCTGAGGTAGGCCGCCATGGCCTGCGTGAGCGATCCGCCAAAGAAAGTGCCGATGACCCGGCTGAGGGTGGATTGGCCCACCTCCTCCCGCGAATGCACGGGCTGGTAAATGAACTCTCGGCCGCCTTCCTGTCGGTGCTGGAGGTGCCCTTTACCCTCGAGGATGGTCAGGATAGAACGCAGCGCAGGCCGGGTCGGTGGCGATTCCATGTCCTCCAGGATCTGGGAAAGCGTGGCTTCACTGCGGGCAAAGATGATGTCCATCACCTCGCGTTCGCGGCGGCTGAGTTGGGTGGGTAGGCTCATGGGTTGAAATTTCAGCCCATGATGACAAGCCTGTCAATCACTATGGCTGAATTTTCAGCCTTGGGTCAGAGGAAGGGGCGCTCCGAGCAGCGCCGTTGTCGCGGGCCACTGTTCCGGCGGAGCCAAATCGCTCATGAGCTTCCAAGCATCCAGAATGTGGCCTTCCTTCCTCAGCCTTTTCACTTCGCTTAAAATCGACTCATCAGGTAATTCCATCCGCGCTTTCAAGCGGTGCGCCAAGACTCAGCCAAACACAAACTCATGGTTCAAACCATCAGCAGCGTAGTTTCCCTCGGATATTTCGACGATCGGCCTCGCCCCAAAATTCTCTGCCGCCGAGCCTCCAACTGTTCGCTCTCTGATCAGAAATCGCATGGCCACTGCCCGCCTGCCCATGCCCCCCGTTTCAAATGGGGAGCCTCTTCGAAGCATGATCCCATCCCGAAGCCGTGCTTGATCTCCCGCCTTCACCCGCCATGTCTAGCGCCCCTATGCGCATCCTTTCCGGCCTCCAACCCAGCGGACGTCTCCACATCGGCAATTACTTTGGCATGATGGAAGCGGCCCTGAAGCTCCAGCATGAGGGCGATGCCTTTTACTTCATCGCCGACTACCACTCGCTAAACACCGTGCAAAACGGCAAGCTGCTGCGCGATCACGTCCGCAACCTCGCCATCGACTTCCTGGCCTGCGGGCTCGACCCCGAGAAGTGCGTCTTTTTCCGCCAGAGCGATGTGCCCGAGCACACCGAACTCGCCTGGATCCTCAGCACGGTCACGCCGATGGGCCTGCTGGAGCGTTGCCATAGCTATAAAGACAAGGTCGCCCACGGCATCAAGCCCTCCCACGGCCTCTTTGCCTACCCCGTCCTCATGGCGGCGGACATCCTCATCTATAACAGCGACGTCGTGCCCGTGGGCCGTGATCAAAAGCAGCACGTCGAAGTCACGCGCGACATCGCCATCAAGATGAACGAGGCCTTTGGTGAAGGGCTCTTCAAACTGCCGCAGCCCCGCATCAATGAGGACACCGCCGTGGTGCCCGGTCTCGATGGCCAGAAGATGAGCAAGAGCTACGACAACACGATCCAACTCTTCGAAGAACTGCCTGCGCTGAAGAAAAAGATCATGGGCATCAAGACCGACTCCACGCCCGTCGAGTCGCCAAAGTCCACCGAGGACAGCAGTATCCTCGCCCTCTACAAACTCGTCGCCTCCGCCGCCGACTACCAGACGATGATCGCTGATCACGAGCGTGGTGGAGTCGGCTATGGTGACTTCAAGAAGCGTCTGCTTCAGGCCATGATCGACCACTTTGCGCCCTTCCGTGAGCGCCGCGCGGAGATCCTCGCCGATCCGAAATATGTGGATCGTGTGTTGGCCGAAGGTGCTGAAAAAGCCCGCGGCGTTGCCCGCAAGACACTCGCTCGTGTGCGCGACGCCGTGGGCCTCGGCTAAAAAGAAAAAGGCGGCAGCAGGTCGAGCCTGCTGCCGCCAAAGAGTTCAAAACGATTACTGTGCGTTCACCCAATCAATGGCGGCGCGGCAGATCTCCCAGAAGCTGCCGTGCTCCATGCTGGCTCCGCCGACGAGGGCACCGTCCACGTCTTTCTGGCTGATGAGCTCGGCCATGTTGTTCGGCTTCACGCTGCCGCCATATTGCAGGCGGAGCTTCTGGGCGGTGTCTTCGCCGAACATGTCGGTAAGGACGCTGCGGACGAAGGCGTGGGCTTCCTGAGCCTGCTCAGGGCTGGCGGTGCGGCCGGTGCCGATGGCCCAGACAGGCTCATAGGCAATGACGCAGTCGAGGATGCGACGCGCGCCGACTTCAGCGAGGGACTCGCGGAGCTGGCTCTCCAGTACTTTTTCGATCAGGCCGCCGTCGCGTTCTTCGAGGGTTTCGCCGATGCAAAGGATGGGGTGCAGACGCGCTTCGAGAGCAGCGAGGACCTTGGCATTGATCACCGCATTCGTTTCACCGAAAATGCTGCGGCGCTCGCTGTGACCCAGGATGACGTGCTTGCAGCCGCATTCCTTGATCATGCGCGCGCTGATCTCGCCAGTGAAGGCCCCAGCGGTGTGCTGGCTCATGTTTTGCGCTGCCAGTTCCACATTCTGCTCACGTGCATTGGTCAGAGCTTCCTGAGCTTTGCAAAGGCTGACAAAAGGTGGTGCGATGACGATCTGCACCGGGCATTTGTCAGGCACGAGACGGGCAAAGGAGCGGAGGAAGTCATCCGACTCCTGAGGAGTCATGTGCATCTTCCAATTGGCGGCGATGATGGGTTTGCGGAGGTGGATCATGGGAGGGGTTGGCTTGTGTTGAAAAATTACTTCTCCTGCAAGCAGGCGACGCCAGGAAGCACTTTGCCTTCGAGGAGTTCGAGGCTGGCACCACCGCCGGTGGAGATGAAGGTCATCTTGTCGGCGAGCTTGGCTTTCTTCACGGCCTTCACGCTGTCACCACCACCGATGATGGTCTTGGCGCTGGTGTTTTCGGCGATAGCGGCTGCCACGTCGAAGCTGCCTTTGGAGGACTCTTTAATTTCAAACACGCCCATCGGGCCGTTCCAGATGACAGTCTTGGCCTTGGCGATCTCGGCGGCGAAGAGCTTCACAGATTCAGGACCGATATCGACGCCTTCCCAGCCGTCCGGGATGTTTTCGTTCACCCCAGTGTACTTGGTTTCGCCTAGCTTCTTGGCATCGAAATCAAAGGCGTCGGTAATCATGGCATCGACCGGGATGAGCAGGTTCACGCCGCGAGCCTTGGCCTTGTCGATCGCTGCCTGGGCGATGGGTTCCCATTCGGGTTTGTAGAGGCTTTTGCCGATGGTGATGCCCTGGACGAGCTTGCGGAAAGTGTAGGCCATGCCGCCGCCGATGATGATGGTGTCGGCCTTTTCGAGCAGGCGATTGATGACCTCGATCTTGTCGTTCACCTTCGCGCCACCGAGGATGACCACGAACGGACGCTCGGGGTTTTCGAGTTCGTCGTGCAGGTAGGTCAGCTCTTTTTCCATGAGCAAACCGGACACGGCAGGCAGGTAATCCGCCACGCCAGCGGTGGAGCTGTGGGCGCGGTGGGCGGAGCCAAAGGCATCGTTCACGAAGACTTCCGCCAACTCGGCGAGACCCTTGGCGAGCTCGGGGTCGTTCTTCTCTTCACCGGCATGGTAGCGGGTGTTTTCCAGCAAAAGCACACCGCCAGCAGGCAGCGCCATCGCTTTCGCGAGAGCGACAGGTCCGATGGTCTCCTCGGAGAACTCGACCGGCACGCCGAGCAATTCGCTGAGGGCCGGAGCCACGGGAGCGAGGGATTCCTTCGGATCACGCTGACCCTTCGGACGGCCATGATGGGAGCAAAGAATGACCTTGGCACCAGCAGCGATGAGGGCCTTCAGCGTCGGCAGCGTTTCCTGGATGCGGGTGGCGTCCGTGATGACCATCTGGCCGTCTTTTTCGTCGAGAGGGACGTTGAAATCGACGCGCACGAGGACGCGCTTGTTGCTCAGATCGATGTCGCGGATGGTCTTTTTGGGCATGGTCGGTAGGGGGTGAAAAACAGCGCCTTGGGCGCAGGGGGCCGGAAGTTTAGCACAGAGCGTGCTAGGCGCTCGTGAAAATTTTCCACTACTGTTCTTTTGCCTCGCTTTTTAGCGCCTCACCGCTCCCCAAGGTCCAGCTTCTGAATTTCTTTGGGAATCTCCGCCTCCAGATACTCCAGCAGGCTCTGCACGCGATGCGGCAGATGCTCGTGAGAAGCATGGGCGAGTTGGAGATCGACGGGCTCGATGTGCCAGTCGGGGAGCAGTTGAATGAGGCGGCCAGCGGCGATGTCGCGAGCGGCCATCCATTCGGGGAGGCTGGTGAAGCCTGCACCTTCGATGGCGGCCTCGCGCAGAGCGGTGACGGTGTCTAGCAGCATGACGGGGGCGAATTTGAGCTTCACGATCTTGCTGTGCCGCACGAGGTCCACGCGGTCGCGGGCGTAAAAGTGCGGCTGGAGGATGCCCAGCCAGGGGAAGCGGCTCAAGTCGTCGGGATGGCGCGGTGTTTCGTGGTGCTGGAGCAAGGATGGCGCGGCGACGATGCGGCGGTGCAGTTGAGCGATGGTTTTGACATTCACGCGGCGGTCGGTCGGGCCGCCGACCATGATCCCGCAGTC
>JBILPY010000230.1:0-6644 GCA_044373575.1 Prosthecobacter sp.
TGCCTTCACAGCATTGCTCGTCTTTGGCGAGCCACCGCGACTCGACCTCGTGGACGGCGTCGCCCGCCAATACGAGCCGCGTGATGCTGCTGCTATCGCCGCCGTGATTCAGCCGCGCGTCGCCGACCTGCTCGCGCTTACCGATCCCGATCAAAAAGCCGCCGGAATCGAGCTCATGGTCAAGCTCGCCCTCCAAGTCGATGCCGCCGCATTGCGCAGCATCATCGCCGATAGCAAAGCCAAGCCCACGCAGCGCGTCGGAGCCCTGCGCCTCATGGCTGCTCAGCATGCCAGCGATGCCGCCTTTGCCGAAACACTCGCGCTCACCGCCGCCAAGACCTCCCCCACCGAACTGCGCATGGAGTCGCTCGTGCAGACCTTTGCCCAACAAAAAGACCGAGCTGTCGCCGAAGCCTCACGCGTGCTGGAGCAGGGCTCTTTGAAGGAAAAACAAGCCGCTCTGAAACTACTCTCCACCAGTGCGACCAAGCCCGCCGAAACTCTCATGGATACCTGGCTCCAGCGTCTCGCCGCTGGCAAGGTCGAGCCCAGCATGAAGCTCGATGTCCTCGAAGCCTCCGCTGCCTTCCCCGCACTCGCCGAGCGCATCAACACCTACCAACAAAGCCGCACAACCGCCCCGCGCGATGATTTGATTGAAGGTGGCGATGCCGCCAACGGCAAGGACATCGTCACCAACCATCTCGGAGCCAACTGCATCGCCTGCCACACCGTCGAGGCGAAGGAAGGCAGCCAAGTCGGCCCCATCCTCAAGACCATCGGCGGCGAGCGAACGAAGGGCGAATTGCTCGAAAGCCTCGTGAATCCCGTGGCAAAGATCGTCCCTGGCTACGGCCTCGTCTCCATCACCATGAAGGACGGCAGCAGCCACGCCGGAGCCCTTTTCAAAGAAGACAAAACCGCCGTCACCCTCCGCCTCGCCGACAGCACCGAAAAGAAACTCCCGCGCACCCAGATCACCATGCAGACCCCACCCGTCTCCATGATGCCCCCCATGCTCGGGATCCTCACCCCGCGCGAGGTGCGGGATGTTGTGGCTTATCTCAGTAGCCTCAAGCCCACGAAGAGCAAGGCGGCGAAGAAGGACGAGCATTGACTAAGCTCTCCCAGATCAGGCTCCTTCAGGTAAATTCTCCGTCGCTCCTTCATCAGATGCCATATCCCCACCCGCATCCGGGTGGATCTGATGATCTCCAGATTTGTTGTCTTTGGTGGTGTGGATGAAGCCGCGCTCGCTGGCGGCCTGCACGAGGGCGGCGAAGGAACGGAAGCCGTGGTAGCGCTCGCTGAACTGAGGTTGTCGGCGTTTGATGGTCTGCTTCACGGCAGAGGCCCAGATGGGCTGGTTGCCGCCGCGCTCGTTCATCATGGCGTCCACGGTTTCCATGAATAGCTCGATGGCATCGTCGGGATCGCCGGCGGATTTTGAGGCTGAGGCGTCTCCGGTGGGTTGAGCCGGTGCGCTGCCGTTTGTTTTCGGCGGCTGAGCTACGTTGGTCTCCTTGGGCTTAGCAGGCTGTTTGGCGGCGGCTGGCTTCGGCGCTGGACGGCGACGCTGCTGCTCGCGGACGAGGTCGTCGTAGAAGATGAATTCGTCGCAGTTGCTGATGAAGATGTCGCCGGTGGAGTTCTTCACGCCGACGCCGATGACGGTCTTGTTGTTCTCACGCAGCTTGCTGACTAGCGGGGAGAAGTCGGAGTCTCCGCTGACGATGACAAAGGTATCGACGTGCGACTTCGTGTAGCAGAGGTCGAGTGCATCCACGACCATGCGGATGTCGGCGCTGTTTTTGCCGCCCTGGCGCACGTGCGGGATCTCGATCATCTCAAAGGCGGCCTCGTGCATGGCGCGTTTGTGCTCCTTGTAGCGCTCCCAGTCGCAGTAGGCCTTTTTCACGACGATGCTGCCTTTGACGAGCAGTCGCTCCAGAACCTTGCCCATGTCGAATTTATCATACTTCGCCTCGCGCACCCCGATGGCGAGGTTCTCGAAGTCACAAAAGATGGCCATCGTGTGGTCGCGGTCTGGATTGCGCATGGCCGCAGAGTCAGGGCGATGGGGAAAAGGTCAAGCCTTGTGAGCCGCCGCCCACTTCCGAGTCCGTGCATGGCGATACGCGAAAAGCAGATGCAGATAAGCTCGCACTCCCGTCTCGGAGATGAGTTTTCCCCACCAGGATCGGCCAAAGGCAAAGGTGACGGTGTCATGCATCACGCAGCCGCGAGCCGGGTTTGGCTCAAAGCGATGCTCATGTACAAACAGGGCGAAGGGGCCACTCAGCATCTCATCTACCAGCACGCGCGGTGGCTGAACCTTCTGCCAGCGGCATTTCCAGCGCATGGGGATGACGCCCCAGTCACGGCATTCAAAGTCGATCAAGCGACCTTCCTGCGCGGGGCCATCGGTTTCCAGCTTTACGAGTTTCAGCGTCGGCGGCATGACGTGGACGATGTTTCGCGGGTCGCTGTGAAACTCGAACATGACTTCCGCACTCGCGGCAAGAGGTGTGCAGGTGTGGAAGATGGATGACATGGTGAGGTTGGTTTATGCAGGCCAAAACAGCGCGAGCAGGCATCCGGCACGCAGCGTCCAGCCGAGGGTGCGAATCCAGTTCGTGAAGGTCAGGCGGCGGATGGTCTCCAAGTGGAAGCCGTTGGTGAGTTTGTCGTGAAGTCGCACCTGATAGATGATCGTGGATGCCCAGATGGCAGGAAGAGGAACGAGGCTGAGGCAGAACAGGAGCGATCTTTCTCCAAGAAAAAGCAACAGCGCCGCGCTGCCCACCTCCGCCAGCATGAGCGGCCCAGCCACCCAGGTGATGAGCCACATGTGGCGTGCATGATAGGTGACGAAGCTGTCCTCGCCGACCTGCTCAAACAGCGGGTAATGCACGATCTGAATGGTCCAAATGAGCCCGTTGAGTGCCCAGGTGATGGCAACATGGAGGAGAAGAAGTTCGTGCGTCATGACTTCGAGGATGACGGATGCTTTCCACGACGACAGGCATCGCTGCAAAAGCGAACTTGGTCCCAGTCTCGCGCCCATTTCTTCCGCCAAGCAAAGGGCCGACCGCAGGCGACGCAGATTTTCTGCGGCAGGTGCTGTTTCTTCACGCCCTTCATAACAACGTCATCTGAGCGGGTGGAAACTGCTGCCCAAGCCAGCGCGAGGTCTTTTCCCAAAAAGGAAAGAAGCCCGACTTCGCCGTAGGAAACATCTGCGCATCCCAGGGGCGGCGCACGAGATGCAGCGGCACATTCATGCTGATCAAAGCTCGACGAATCGAAGGCAGCGCATCCGCCACCGGCCCGATATTCGGAGCCATGGCGATCACAGCATCCAGCTTTTCGCTTTCCGCCCAGGCTTTAGTTCCATCGGCAGTGGATGGCGTATCGCTGAGCGATGTCGTGCAGTCAAAATGTGTCCCAGCTCGCGTCAGGCCATCTCGCAGGGCTGTGTGGATCGACTGAATGCGCCGCTCGCTCAAACCGTAACGTGCATAGGTTCCAGCACTCGTGAAGGCCGCCACTGAATCAGGTCGCAAGGCCGCGAGCGGACTGTTTTCCAGGCACAGATCATCCGCATGAATCCAGATGCCGATGCGACCGCTGAGCTGCGGGCAAGTCGTGGGCATCTCTGGCAAAGCTTGGCGTGTGAGGTCGGCGTGATCCGAGAGCACGACGGGTGTGACTCGACCATCCTCCAGTCGCTCCAGGCCTGTGGTGTCTTCCAACAACGCCGCCTCACAGTAGCGCTCCAGATTGCTGCGGCGCACGAGGTAAGTCTTCCCGGCGGTCTGCAAACCTGCGACCCATCTCCAGGAGAGAGTGTTGCTCGCAGGGTCAGCATCCAGCAGGTGCTGGAAGAAGAACTCCGCGCCGAGTTCCCAGGGCAGCCGCTCTGAATGCATCCAAAAGCTAGCCCACCACATGCGGGCGTGATTGTGCAGGTAGCCAGTCTCCCGCAGTTCCCGTGCGAAGTGATCCATCACCGCCACGCCACTGCGGCCTTCGCTGACCTCTTGGGCTCGCGTGAGCACATCGTTGGGCAGGCTCGCACGCAACTCATGCACCCGCTGTCGCCATGAGCGCCAGACCTGCGGTCGCATCTCCAACCAGCCTTTCCAGTAGCTCCGCCAGCACACCTCCTGCACCCATTTCTCCACCGTCCGCAGCTCATGCCTCGCCAGCGTCTCCCGCACGATCTCCTCCGGTGTGATCAGCCCGAAACGAATGGCCGGAGACAGCCTCGAAACATCGTCATGAGTCGTGCCGACAAAGTTTCGCCGCGCTCCGTAACTGGGCACCCGCCGCATGAACTCGTGCCAGCGCAAAAGCGCCGCCTCACGAGTCAGCGGGAAAGGTTCGGTCATCTAAAATCGAACGGATGACGAGGCCGTGCGGGCGCAGGGAAACGCCGCCAACGACTCGAATCATGGCGTGAAGAAATGCCGCCCTGTCTTGCCAGCGGGCGTCCCGTGATCGACTTCCCAATACACGTCTTCCATGATGGCGGCCTTGGTGGGATACGGGCTGGCTTTGGCAAACTCCGCTGCCTCTTTGGCTTCAGCATGTGCTTCGCTTCGGATGGCGTCTAGCTCGTCTTCATCGGCATCCTTTTCCTGAAGCAAATGCGCTGCCCAGAGCTTCACGGGATCGTGGTTGAGCATCCGCTCTTCGGCCTCCTGCTTGGTCCGGTATTTGAACTTGTTCGCATCAGCAATGGTGAAGCCCTCGAAGCGATAGGTGGCGATCTCGATCACGCTGGGCCGGTGTTCATGACGGGCGCGCTTGATAGCCGGGTGGAGCTTGGTGCGGATTTCGTAGAGGTCATTGCCGTCGCATAGATCCCAGGCCATGCCATAGCCCTCCGCTCGCTGCGCTAGGTTTTCCTTCATCGCCGAGGAACGCTGGACAGACGTGCCCATGGCGTAGCGGTTGTTCTCGATCAGGTAGATCACCGGCAGTCGGAAGAGCGCCGCCAGATTCAGGCTTTCATGAAACACTCCCTGATTCACCGAGCCCTCGCCCAGGAAGCAAAAGACCACACCCGGGATGCCCTGATGCTTCAGCCCAAAGGCCAAACCTGCGCCCAGCGCTGTTTGCGTCGCCGCATAGCCATGCCCGCCCCAGTGATGATGCTCTGGGGCGAAGAACCCAAACGCTCCCGCCTTGCCTTTCGCGCAACCTGTGGCCCTACCAAACAGCTCCGCCATGGCCTCCTTCATGCTCATTCCCGCCACCAGCGCCGTCCCCATGCCGCGCAGCCCGCACAGGCAGTGATCCTGAGGCTCCATCAGCGACCGCACCGCCACCGGAATGGACTCCTGTCCTCTCTGCACGATGAGAAATCCGCCCATGTGCCCGCCCTGATAATGCTGCAATGCCACTTCCTCGAAGGCTCGAATCCGGGATCATCTGCCGATAAAAATGCCGCCGGTCGTCCGCCGTCAGCGTCCGGTTGACCGGGGAGTGCTGGAAGTCTTTGGAGTAGGACATGCGAATCCCAAAGCTTGTTACTTGGAATAAAAAAGTCGAGGCAAAGCAGGCCCTGACGATCTGCTTTGCCTCGCCCTGTGCATTTGCCCACAGCCAAAGCTGCGCTTTACTCCGCACTCCCATGACCCACGCCGTACTCAGCCTCCTCAAAGAAAGCCGTCACCCTATGCGCATCGA
Source organism: Prosthecobacter sp. (assembly GCA_044373575.1). Taxonomy (GTDB): domain Bacteria; phylum Verrucomicrobiota; class Verrucomicrobiia; order Verrucomicrobiales; family Verrucomicrobiaceae; genus Prosthecobacter. Next base: position 5,698 of record JBILPY010000230.1, read on the forward strand.
CCTGATCGGGGTCGCGGGATCGGGGATGAGTGGGCTGGCGCTGCTGCTGCTGGCGCTGGGGCATAAGGTAATCGGCTCGGACAAGGCGCAGACGACGGAGACGGAGCGGCTGCAAAAGCTGGGGCTGCAATTCTTCCACGGGCACACGGAGCGCGAGGTGGAGGACTGCGACATGGTGATCTACTCCAGCGCAATCAAGCCGGGCAATGTGGCCTATGAGGCGGCTTATAAAGGTGGCATCCCGCTGGTGCGTCGTGCGGAAGCTCTGGCGGCGGTGATGGCGAACAAGAAGGGCGTGATCGTCGGCGGCACGCATGGGAAGACGACGACTTCGGCGCTGACGGCCCATGTTTTGCGCCAGGGTGGCCTGAAGCCGAGTCACTATGTGGGCGCGGAGATCCCGATTTTAGGTTCGAATGCGCACTGGGATACGGAGGGCGAGCTTTTCGTGGCAGAGGGCGATGAGAGCGATGGCACGATCGTGAATTTCCACCCGCAGCATGCGATCATCCTGAACATCGAGCCCGAGCATCTGGACTTCTACGATGGCATCGAGGCGATCAAAGCAGTGTTCCGTCAGGTGCTGAGCCAGACGCCAGGGTATTGGGTGCATTGCGCAGAAGATCCGGTCGCGCATGAGGTCTGCGGCGGTTCGGAAAACAGCATCAGCTATGGCTGGAGTCGCGACCATGATTTCTCGGCGAACATTTTGGCGATGAAGCCGGACCACTCGGACTTTGAGGTGTATCATAAAGATCAGCTCCTCGGTGTGGCGACGCTGGGGATTCCGGGCAAGCACAACGTTTCGAATGCTCTCGCGGCGATTGCTTTGGCGACGAAGCTCGGTGTGGCCTTCGAGAGTATCCAGCACGCGCTGAAGACCTTCCGTGGAGCGCGACGGAGATTCGAGATCCGGCACAGCGGCGAGCGATTCACGGTGGTGGATG